>CAZOUC010000205.1:0-3826 GCA_964582825.1 uncultured Enterobacteriaceae bacterium
GGCCTGCCTGCAGATTCCGCGCCTGGCCAGCGATCCCGGCGACCCGGCGGCCCACACCGCCGACGTCGCCGCCTGGTTGAACGAGCACGTCGACCTCGCCGAGGCGACCCTGGTGCTGTTCGCGTCGCGCCGCCAGCTCCGCGACGTCGCCGAAGCGCTGCACGGCGAACTGCGTGAACGCCTGCTGACCCAGGACGAGCACAGCAAGCAGGAACTGTTGCGCCGCCACCGAGCCGCAGTAGATGCCGGTCGTGGCTCGGTCATCTTCGGCCTGGCGAGCCTGTCCGAAGGCATCGACCTGCCCGGGCGCTACTGCGACCACGTCGTGATTGCCAAGATTCCGTTCGCGGTGCCCGACGAACCGATCGAGGAGGCGCTCGCCGAGTGGGTGGAGCGCCAGGGCGGCAACGCCTTCATGCAGATCAGCGTGCCCGACGCGGCGCTGCGCCTGGTGCAGGCCAGCGGCCGCCTGCTGCGCTCGGAGCAGGATCGAGGCCGGATCACGCTCCTGGACCGGCGCATCGTCAGCCGCCGCTACGGCCGGGCGATGCTCGATTCGCTGCCGCCGTTCCGGCGGGACGTCGCATGAAGCAGCACGTCGAGATGGCGTCGCTGCTGATCGATCTCGAGGCGGTGCTGCGCCAGCAGGGGCTGTGGCAGGCGGCGGCGCCGAGTCCGGAGGCGCTGCAGAGCACGCAGCCCTTCTGCATCGACACCCTGGATTTTCCGCAGTGGCTGCAGTTCGTGTTGTTGCCGCGCTTCCAGGCCCTCGTGGACGTCCGTGCGCCGCTGCCGCCGGACTGCGGCATCGCGCCGATGGCCGAGGTCTGGGCCGCCGAGGCGCGGCTGGGTGCCAGCGAACTGGTCGCGGTATTGCGGCGCATCGACGCCCTGTGTGCCGTGGCGTAGCGGTGCTGCTGCCTGGGACTGTTTCAGCGCGGCCCGGTCAGTGTGCGGCGCGAGACCGCGTGCGCCTCGATCGCCGGGCGCTCGAACAGTACAGGGCGCAAGCGCTTGGCGCGGTAGAGCCGGGTCTGGTCGACGAAGTGCGCTGACCCCGGGTCGCCGGATTGACCGTAGGTCAGCAGCGCCTCTGCCGCGGGGCCGTCGTTCGTGAACGCCACGAGGAGAATGAAGCTGCTGCCGTGCACGATGGGATAGCCGGCGGTGGTGAGCGTCGGGCTGCCTTCGACGGGCGTGGCGGACACACCGGCGACGGGGTGGCGCGGCACAGCAGCGACCTGCAGGTTGGCCACCCCCTCGCGCGAGTTGCCGCCGTGCACGGGGATCGGCTCGCCGCCGCGGTAGGCAAACTGCGCTGAACCGAGGGGTGCGTCCGCGGGCAGTCCGGCCCGGCCTAGTACCGCGAGAGCAGCCGCCAGCCGCTGCAGCGCGAGATCCGGGTCAGCAAGCCCGCTCGGCGTGTTCAGCGGGTCGCTGTCGTCGAAAGGCTGTGCGAACAGTTTGCCGGCGCGGGTGGTTTCCGCGACCGGGTACTGCGCCAGCCACTCACGGAACAGCACCGCTCCGGCGCTGTCTTCGTCGAGGTGTCCGTCGTATTGCGAGAGCGCCGAGCAGGCAGCCGTCAGATCGATGCTTTCGGTTCCCACGTCGATCTTCGGTGACGCCTTGCAGGCAGCAATGAGGGGCTCGAGGAGCAGGTCCGCCGCGAGGCTGCGGTTGCTGAACAACGCCTCTGTGATCTCGCGTCGATTGAAGCGTGCACCCTCGCCGGCATGGCCGTAGGGATCTTCCGCCGCCAGCAGCAGCAGGTTCATGCGGGTACGCAGCGAGCGCGCGGTCTCCGTGGTTCCGTAGAGCGGTGAGTAGCCGCTCATCGGTGCATCCGGATTGCTGAGCCAGTAGCTGTCGTTGCTGTTGAACACGTAGTCGTGGCGGCGCAGCAGCGGCCGTTGCTCGAATGGCACGGTGCCCGGCAGCGGCGCGCCGTTGTCGTCACGCCACTCGAAACGGCTGTCGCTGCCGTCGAGGAGCACCCAGCCTTGCCCGGCATACATCCCGGCGACCTGACGGTCCGTCGCGAGGCTGTCGCGCCAGGCGGCGATCGCTTCCTCCGTAAGGTCCCCGACCGTCGAGTTGTCGAGGTACAGCGCCTCACCATCGGCGCTTGCTGCGATGGTGTTGACCCAGGGTAGGGCGTTGTAGCGGCGGTGGGCGTCGATGAACTCGTCTAAGTCCCGGGCCCGGTTCATGGCCTTCCACTGCGCCAGGAGGGAATAGTTGCCGGCATTCGCGTCGCGGAGCGTGAACGCCGTGTTCCTGTCCCAGGCCATCCCCGGCAGGGACACCATGGGTCCGTAGTGGGAGAACCAGACCGTGTGTTCCTGCATGGCTACGCTGCCGTCGTCCTGAAGCACGGCGACGCTGACTGCCTGCGCGCGCATGCGTCTCGGCTCGCCATCGTAGTAGTAGGTCGTGGGATCGTCAGGCACGAGTTTCAGGCGGTAGAACACCACGCGCTCGCTGGCCGACACGGTGTGGGACCAGGCCACGGCGTCGTTGAAGCCGATGGCGACGCCGGGAGCGCCGAGGAGATGCGCACCATAGACGTCGAGTTCGCCGGGAATGGTCAGGTGCTTTTCCCAGAAGCGGTAGTCGCCGTACCAGGGGTAGTGGGGGTTGCCGAGCAACAGCCCGCGACCGTTCTCGCTGCGTGCCCGCCCGAACGCCCAGGCGTTGGAGCCGAAGCCGTCCAGGCCGACGGCGGCTGCGGCCCGGGCGATCAGCGACTCCGAAACCTGCAGCGCGGCGTCTTGTGCCTCCTGCGCCGGGGGCTGCGCTGCCGCCACGGCGCCGGCCATCCGTGGCGCCGTCTGCGCGACCATCACCATCCGCGCCATGAAGTCGACAGGTTCCACCGGGCGTACCCAGTCCGCACCGGCGCACCAGCTGGACTGCGATGCGCCCTGCTCGCGCACGAAACGGTTGTAACCCGCCGTGTACCCGGCGAGCCATTCGCGGTCCTCGGGTGCCTGCGAGGCCAGCGCCGTACGCGCCTGACCCGCGATGTCCATGGCGCGTACGATCAAGTCGCTGACGAGATTGGCATTCTCGGTCCTGGGTGCCAGCGGGTAGCCGCCACCGTCGTCCGGTCCGAGATGGCGGGCCAGCTCGCCGCGCCCCTCCAGCAGTCCGCGGGCGATGTTGCACAGGTGATCCTCGGCTGCCGCGTACCCTTCGCCATAGCCCAGGCTGCCGTAGTCCTCCGCGGTGATGTGCGCCACCCCGTGCGTCGTGCGTACTAGCTCGGCCCGGTAGGCCGGTTCAGCGGGATCGTCGCCGGACTGGCATCCGGTAAGCAGGGCGAGTACCAGGGACGCCGGGAACAGCACGCTTTTCCAGTGCGCGAGCAAACGTGGACCCTCCGTGACGGCTTGGCCGTGCAGTTCGATCAAGCTGATTGTACGTCGTCGAGTCGCGCTGTCACGTCGCCACTGCCGGAAGCCCGGGCAACGGATTCGACCGGCACGGCGGCACATCTTCTGCAAAGCGACGGCGCGCCCATTTGGCCACATGCGCTGACACGGCCTTCGTCGCAAGAGCCGGCGGCAGACGACTGTTGCCAAGCGCCGCGAGGATATGAAGAATCACGCCGACTAAAACGAATAACAGCTGCTGGAGTGACATGCCATGTTTCGTATTCCGGTATCTCCCGTTCGTACTCTCAGTGCCGTCGTGGCGCTGGTGTCCGCCGCAGCGGCAGGGCCGCTGCTGTCCGAGGAGTTGGTCGTACTCGAAGAGGTCGTCGTCACCGCGACCAAGCGCGAGCAGACCCTGCAGGAAATCCCCATCGCGGTATCCGTAG
>CAZOUC010000205.1:3836-5440 GCA_964582825.1 uncultured Enterobacteriaceae bacterium
TGGCTCGCAAGCCATCGAGCAGGCGCAGGTGCTCGACATCAAGGATTTGCAGACCCTGGTCCCGAGCCTGCGCGTGACTCAGTTGCAGGGCAGCGCGCAGACCGACTTCGTCATCCGCGGTTTCGGTAACGGCGCCAACAATCCTGGCATCGAGCCGTCCGTTGGCGTCTTCGTCGACGGCGTGTATCGCTCCCGTGTCGGCAGCGCCCTAGCCGACCTGCCCAAGCTCGAACGCGTCGAGGTGCTGCGCGGCCCGCAGAGCACGCTGTTCGGGAAGAACGCATCAGCGGGCGTGATCAGCGTGGTTACCGCCAAGCCCGATCTGACCGGCTTCAGCGGTTCGGTCGGCGCCACCCTGGGCAACTACAGCCAGACGATCGTGCGCGGCGACGTCACCGGCCCGCTGGCCGACAACGTCGCCTTCAGTCTGTTCGGCAGCATCAACGAACGCGACGGCTACTTCGACAACCTCGAACTCGGCACCAGGTACAACGAGCTGAACCGCTGGAATTTCCGTGGCCAGCTGCTCTGGAATCCCTCGGAGCGGGCCGAACTGCGGTTCATCGTCGATGCCGAAGAGATCGACGAGGTGTGCTGTGGCGTTGCCAATCTGTTCGATGGTCCGACCGGCGACGTCATCCGGGCGCTGGGCGGCAACCTCGTCGGGAACGCGCCCTTCGCTTACGAGAATTTCTACGATTTCGACCCGCGCAATGAAATCGAGACCCAGGGCACCTCGCTGCACGTCGACTACGAGTTTGACCGCGTCACCCTGACCTCGATCACGGCTTTCCGTACCCTAGACCAGTTCCAGTCCGGCGATGTCGATTTTACGAGCGCGCGCCTGATCAGCCCCGATGCCGCCGATTTCCGCGACACGCAGATCGACACCTTCACCCAGGAATTGCGCCTGGCGTCCGCAACGGACGGGCCGCTGCAGTGGGTGATCGGTGCCTTCTACTTCAACGAGGACGTCGAGAACAACGAGAGCTTCCTGCTGGGGCCCGATTTCCGGGCCTACGCCGACTTTCTGACCGCCGCGGCCGGCGCGCCGGGCGCACTCGCTGGCCTGGAGGCCGCACTGGGCCTGCCCGCCGGTATTCTGCTTTCGGGAGGTCGAGGTACGCCATCGGAGGTCTATACCCTGGATGACGAGAGTATCTCGCTGTTCGCGCAGATCGACTACGAACTGAACGACCGGCTTACCGCGACCGCCGGTCTGAATTTCACCCGCGCTGACAAGCAAGCGTCGGCTGCCGTGGTTGCGAACGAACTGTTCTCGAGTCTGCCGCTGGACCTGTTCGGCGCCGGCGCCCTGTCGGGTCTGCAGTTTCTACCGCCGGTCATCGGTTTTCCGAACCCAGTGGAGAACGGCAATAGCTTGGACGAGGAGGTCACCTACACCCTGCGCCTGGCCTACGAGGTCTCGGCGGATCTCAGCATTTACGCCGGCGTCAGCACCGGTTTCAAGCCGACGTCCTGGAACCTGTCGCAGGATTCCGGCCCGCTGCCGGCGGATGTATCGGCGCTGGCGGCGGCAGGGGTGCTGCCGGACGTGGGCTTCGGCCCCGGGGTTGCGAATTTCCGCACCGGCACCCGCTTCG
>CAZOUC010000206.1:0-5435 GCA_964582825.1 uncultured Enterobacteriaceae bacterium
ACCGCGCCACGACACGTTTCGACTCAGCACAACACGCCTCCCGGCCAGCACCCTGGCACAGAGTATGACGAGCAACGCGCGCATTCGCTGCGGCATACGTATGCAGGAACCATCCGTGTCAGGCCGGGCGGATCGCGTCGAGTCCGCCGACGTGCAGTTTCTTGTTGCGCTCCATCATCTCCAGGCGCATCTCCCGGCGCATGCGCCCCGACTCGAACAGACGCTTCTCGACATCGGTCGTGCATTCGAGCGGCGGCACCTGCATCGGCTGACCGCCCTTGTCCCTGGCCATCATCGTGAAATAGCAGGACATGACGTGCCGGCGCTCGATCTCGGTCGGTGTTGCCGCTTCGGTGCGGATTCCGACCTCGAGCGTGGTGTTGCCCGTGTAGTTCACGTTGGCCTTGAAGGTCACCAGGTCGCCGACATTGACCGGCTCGCGAAAGTGCACCTGGTCGACGAACACGGTGACGACGTAGCTGCGGCAGTAGCGGGCCGCGCAGGAATACGCGACCTGGTCGAGCAGGCGCAGCAGCGCGCCACCGTGCACGGCGCCGGAAAAGTTCGCGAGATCCGGCGTCATCAGCACGGTCATGTACAGGGATTTCGGGTTCTGCTCTTCCATCGGGCGACTCACCTCCTGCGCCGTTACCGCGAAGCCGGCCCAGTGTACTGGATCGGTGCCGGCGTCTCACCGCGCTGCGGGCCGCTACCCGGGGACTCGTCGAAGCCCCCCCGGAATCGGTACCATGTCCGGCATGAACGTGCGCTTCGACAACAGCTACGCCCGCCTGCCAGACCGCTTCTACGCGCGCCTGGATCCGCAACCGGTCAAGAGCCCGGGACTCATCCGCGTGAATCGCCCGCTGGCCGAGCGCCTGGGCTTCGACGCAGACTGGCTGGAATCGGCCGAGGGCGTTGCCATGCTCGCCGGCAACCGCGTGCCCGAGGCAGCCGAGCCGCTGGCGATGGCCTACGCGGGACACCAGTTCGGCGGCTGGGTGCCGCAACTCGGCGATGGGCGCGCGGTACTGCTGGGCGAGGTGATCGGCCGCGACGGCGAGCGCTTCGACGTCCAGCTGAAGGGCTCGGGTCGCACGCCCTTCTCTCGCGGCGGCGACGGGCGTTCGCCGCTCGGTCCGGTGCTGCGCGAGTACGTCGTCAGCGAGGGCATGCACGCGCTGGACGTGCCGACGACGCGCGCCCTGGCTGCCGTCACCACCGGCGAGACCGTCTACCGCACCGGCCCCCTGCCCGGCGCCGTGCTGACGCGGGTCGCGCGCAGCCATATCCGCATCGGTACGATGCAGTTCTTCGCCGCCCGTGACGACCAGGACGCGCTGCGACGGCTCTGTGACCACGTCGTCGAGCGCCACTACCCGGACCTGCTCGAGGCGGACAATCGTGCCAGGGCGCTGCTGCAGCGGGTGATCGACCGGCAGGCCGACCTGGTGGCGCGCTGGCAGGCGCTGGGTTTCATCCATGGCGTCATGAACACCGACAACGTGCTGCTGTCCGGCGAGACGATCGACTACGGCCCCTGCGCCTTCATGGACGAGTACCACCCGGCTACGGTGTTCAGTTCGATCGACGTGCAGGGGCGCTACGCCTACGGCCAGCAGCCTGGCATCGCCCACTGGAACCTCGCCTGCCTGGCCCAGGCGCTGCTGCCGCTGCTGGCCGAACAGCCGGAACTGGCGCTGTCGATCGCGCAGGAAACGGTCGACACCTACCCGTTCCGCTTCGCCGACGCGTATCGGAGCCGCATGCTGGCCAAGCTGGGGATCGCGACGATGCGCGACGACGACGACGCGCTGCTGCAGGACCTGTTCGACGCGATGGCGGCGGCGAACCTGGATTTCACCCTGACCTTCCGGCGCCTGGCGGAACTGGCCGGAGAAGCCGTCACGGCAGGCGTCGACGATCTCGTCAGCCTGGCGCCGGCGCTCGACGCCTGGCTGCCACGCTGGCGGAGCCGTCTGCAGCTGGAGGAGGCCGACGCGCACAGCCGTCAGCGCAGCATGCTGGCCTGCAATCCGGTGTTCATCCCGCGCAACCACCTGGTCGAGGCGGCGATCCGCGCTGCCGAGGACGACGGCGATTTCGCGCCGTTCCACGCCCTGGTCGAGCGCGTCTCGCGTCCCTTCGACTTCGCGGCAGAAGACGCCCGCTACGCGCAGCCGCCGACGCCGCAGCAGCGCGTGCACCAGACCTTCTGCGGCACCTGATACGAATCGAACCTGTTTTCTTCATGCATTCAACGTATAGTCCCTGGAGCGCGCCGCCCGGCGCGTGATCAATCCACAAGGACGCAAGCCATGAGAATTCCAACAATTCACGCGGTGCTGTGCGCCCTGGCTTTAGCGCTGGCCACGACCGCCAGCGCACAGGACACGGACGACGGACCGGTATTCGTGCCGGTAGAAATCTTTCTCTGCCACTTCGAAGACGGCAAAGGACACGCCGATCTCGACCGCTGGGTCGACACCTTCAACAACTGGGTCGACGGGAATGAAGCGGCCTACACGGCCTGGACCTATACACCACAGTTCCTGTCGAGCGAGTATCTGAGCTTCGACTTCGCCTGGATGGGGGTGTGGACCGACGGCAAGACGATGGGCGCGGGTATGGATGCCTGGCTGAAAACGGGCGGCAAGGAAGCGGCCGCTTTCGCCAAGATCGCGCATTGTGGCACGCACGCGAATTTCGCCTCCAGCAACATGCGCGTACCCGACTACGACGAGTGGCCCGAGAGCGCCGTGGTGAGCTTTGCCGACTGCTCGATTACAGACCCGGCCAAAACCAACGAGGCCATGGCCGCTGTCGGTGAATGGGCCGGCTACATGGACGAAAACGGCATGCCCGGCGCGATGTGGACGTTCTGGCCGGTCTACGGCACGGGCAGCACCGAATACGACTTCAAGATGGTGCAGTCGTACCGCAACTACAGTGAGTTGGGCACATCCTATGACATGTACGGAACCGGCGGTGCCTGGCGCAAGGCCGGCGCCCTGATGGCCGGCCTGGTCGATTGCGGTCCGGGGCGTGTCTACGATTTCAAACTGCGCCGCACCGGCGTTCCACCCAAACCGCCGGCGTAGCACACAGGCAAAAAAAAAGGGCGACTGACGTCGCCCTTTTTTTCGTGCGGAACCGCCCGCGATCAGGCGGCAACCCAGCTGTTGCACCAGCCTTCGCCCTTGACCTTCTTACCGGCGAAGATCGGGCAGCCGCCCCACTCGTCGTCGATTTTCTGGTATAGGGAACAGGTCGTGCACTTCTGGTTGTCGCCATCGGGGCCAGCCTTCTTCGGCCACTTGGCGGTATCCACCTCGGTGTGGTCCTCGACGTAACCGAGCGCCTGCGCGGTCGGGTCGTCAACGGCCAGCGCCGGCATGTCGGATGCCGTCGCGCTACGGGCGATGATCATGGAAGCGGCGGTGGCGGCACCTGCCACCAGCACCTGACGTCGGGTCAGCTTGTTCGGTTCGTTCATAGCCATAGCTCGCTCCTCACTCGGCGTCCAGAAAAATGGCACGCACAGTGTACGACTTTAGCGCGCGGCCGGTTTGCCGCAAAGCCTCTAAAAACGTTGAATCCGGGCGGTTTTTTCCGACGTAGTGCGATAACGATTCTCATTAGCGCAGCCACCCCGCGAAACAATTCTCATTAAGGGATTTCGTTCCGTTTCACGAGGTACGGTAGGCACAGCATGCTGCAAGTCGTCTGGTTCAAGCGCGATCTGCGCGTCCACGATCACGAGCCGTTGCGACGCGCGGCGGAGCGCGGACCGGTACTGCCCCTCTACGTCGTCGAACCGGAGCTGTGGCAGCAAGCCGACGCCTCCGCGCGTCACTGGGGCTTCGTGCGCGAGTGCCTGCGCGCACTCGACGACGAACTGTCGCGACTCGGCGCGCCACTGCAGCTGCGACGCGGCGACATCGTCACCGTGCTGAATTCCATCCGCGCTGAACTCGGCCCGTTCGTGCTGCACTCGCACCAGGAAACCGGGAACGCCTGGACCTATGAGCGCGACCGCGCCGTGCAGGCCTGGACTCGTGCGTGCAACATCGAATGGCGGGAGTACCGCCAGCATGGGGTCTTTCGCGGCCTGCGCCAGCGCGACGGCTGGGCACAGCGCTGGGAGGCGCAGATGAGCCAGCCCTTGCTGGCGCCGCCGCGCGTGCTGCAACCCGTGTGCTCGTCCAGCATCGACTGCGATGCGCTCGCGATCGAATTCGACGACGAGGACATCGAAGCACGCCAGCGCGGCGGCCGCCGGGTTGCGCTGGACCTTCTGCAGAGCTTTCTGAGCGAACGCGGTGCGAACTACCACCGGGAAATGTCCAGCCCGCTGAGCGCCGCGTCGAGCTGTTCGCGCCTGTCCGCGCACCTCGCCGCCGGCACGCTGTCGATACGCGAAGTGTTTCAGGCCACCACACTCCGACTGGAACGGGAACGGGCGGCGGGCGCGCGCAGCGGCTGGGCGACAGCTCTGCAGGCCTATACCGCGCGGCTGCACTGGCACTGCCACTTCGTTCAGAAACTCGAGAGCCAGCCCGATCTCGAGTTCCGCAACCTGCACCGCGCGTTCGACGGACTGCGCGAGCGCGACTTCGATACCGCGCGGTTCACGGCCTGGTGCCGGGGCGAGACCGGTTATCCACTCGCCGACGCCTGCATGCGTTCCCTGCGACAAACCGGTTGGCTGAACTTCCGCATGCGTGCGATGCTGATGGCCTTTGCGGCGTACCATCTGTGGCTGCACTGGCGCGAGCCCGGTCTGCACCTGGCCCGACTGTTCACCGACTACGAGCCGGGCATCCACTGGAGTCAGGTGCAGATGCAAAGTGGCACCACGGGCATCAACCGCCTGCGCATCTACAACCCGGTCAAGCAGTCGCGGGATCAGGATCCCGATGGCCGCTTCATTCGCCGCTGGGTTCCGGAACTCGCCGACGTGGATGCGGCGTTCCTCCACGAGCCCTGGCGGATGAGCGCATCGGCACAGCGGCGCGCCGGTTGCCGCATCGGCCGCGACTACCCGCGACCGATCGTCGACCACGAGGCTGCCGCCCGCGCTGCCCGCCGGCGCGTCGAGGACCTGCGACGGCGAACCGGGTTCGGCGAGGAAGCGCGCGACGTGATGAGCCGGCACGGCAGCCGCCGGCGAAGGCCGGGCGGTTCGAGGCGGCAGCTCTCGCCCGAGGAACTGCAGCTGGACCTGCTATCCGATTCCTGAGATGAATACGTATGTCTGAATTTGCCCTACGCCGCAGCGCACTCATACCATGCATCGAGTTTTCCGCGTTCGTCTGCTGATGCCGCTCGCCGTCCGTTGCCTGATCGTGCTTGCCGTCACCGCCCTGTGCCTGCCGTTGCAGGCTCAGCCCCGCGGCACCTTCGTGCACCTGTTCGAGTGGCGCTGGGAGGAC
>CAZOUC010000207.1:0-2335 GCA_964582825.1 uncultured Enterobacteriaceae bacterium
TGGCGGCGATGGCCGACGAGCACATCGACGCCGTGCTGGTCATGCGCGACGGCGAGCTGGCCGGCATCTTCACCACCACCGACGCCTGTCGCCTGTTCGCCGACCAGCTCGCCGTCTGAACGGACCGGTCAGGCAGCGCTAGGCCAGCGCGGCCAGGCGGCGGTCGACGTCGATGCCGCTCTCGCGCATCCGCGCGAGCTTGTAGCGCAAGGTGCGGGGACTGATCCCTAGACGCTCCGACGCTTCCTTCTTGCTGCCGCCGGACTCGCGCAGGGCACCGAGAATGATCTCGAACTCGTGGTGGCGGAGGTCCCGGTCGAGTGCCCGACCGGGTTCCCCGGCCAGCTCGTCCGCGGTATCCGCGTCGGCGGCGGCGAACGGGTCCAGGTGCAGATGCGCGGCACTGACGGTGGTGCCGGTCTGCAGAATCAGCGCCCGTTGCACAACGTTGTCCAGCTCGCGGACGTTGCCCGGCCAGCTGTGGCCGAGCAGCGCCCGCTGGGCGCTCGCGTCGAAGTCGACCGCGGGTCGGTGCATCCTGGCCGCGTGCTGAGCCGCCAGGGCCCGAGCCAGCGGCAGGATGTCCGCAGGCCGGCGGCGCAGCGGCTGGCACTCGAGCGGAAACACGCTGAGCCGGTAGTAGAGGTCTTCACGGAAACGTCGCTCGGCCACTTCGGTGCGCAGTTCGCGGTTGCTGGTTGCCAGCACGCGCACGTCGATGGCCAGGGCCTTGCGGCCGCCGAGTCGCTCGACTTCGCGTTCCTGCAGCACGCGCAGCAGCTTGGCCTGCAGACCGATGTCCATCTCGGAAATCTCGTCCAGCAGCAGGGTGCCGCCCTGCGCCTGCTCGAACTTGCCCGGGTGCGCGTGGTAGGCCCCGGTGAAGGCACCCTTTTCGTGACCGAACAGCATCGCTTCGAGCATGTTTTCGGGAATCGCCGCGCAGTTGATCGCCACGAAGGGACCGTCGGCGCGCGGCGACCGGGCGTGGATGTACCGCGCGAGCACTTCCTTGCCGGTTCCGCTTTCACCGAGAATCAGTACCGTCGAGTCGCTCGCCGCGACGCGCCGTGCCAGTTGCAGCAGTTCGAGGCTGCGCGGCTCGACGGCGACCGGGTCGCGCTCCGAGGCCGCACCGGCGCCGCGCGTGTGCCGGCGCACCGCCGCGACCAGTTCCTCCGGTGCGAAGGGCTTGACTAGGTAATCGACCGCGCCGTCGCGCATCGCCTGCACCGAGCGGGCGATGCTGCCGTAGGCCGTGATCAGCATGACCGGCACCTGGGGCTGGCGCCGCCGGATCTCGTTGAGCAGGTCGTGCCCGTCGATCCCCGGCATGTTGACGTCGGATACCACGAGATCGACGGTCTGCTCGGCAAGCCGGGCCAGCGCCGTCTCGCCGTCCGGCACCGCGGTGACCCGCATCTGTGCGAGTTCGAGCGTGTCGCCCAGAGCTTCACGCAGGTCCACGTCGTCTTCGGCGATCAGTACGTGGATCGCCCCATCCTGGTCATGCGTCATGCGGCACCTCCGCGTGGCTCGGCAGTAAGGGCAGCCGAAGCAGGACCCGGGTGCCCCGACCCGGCTCCGACTGCAACTCGAGTTCGCCCTGGTGGGCATGCACCACGGCGCGGGCAACGGCCAGGCCCAGGCCCGTGCCGTGCGCCTTGGTCGAGAAGAACGCCTCCTGGACGCGCAGCAGGGTCCCGGCGTCCATGCCGGCGCCGTCGTCGCTGACGACGATATCCAGGCGCTCGGTATCCTCGCTGTTGCTGGCGATGTCGATGCGCAGCTCCGAGGCGCCGGCCTGCAGGCCGTTGTTGACCAGGTTCATGATGGCGCCGGCCAGCGCCTGGCGGTTGCAGACCAGCCGGGCCTGCGCCGCGCCGGCGTCCACCCGAAGCAGGCAGCGACAGCGGCCGCCGGCAAGGGGCGCCTCGAGGGCCGGTCCCAGGTCGTCGGCGAGGTCGCCGACACTGCAGCGTTCGCTCAGGTGCACGCCGCCCTTGACGAAGATGAGCATGTCCCTGACCTGCTGCTCCATGGCCCGCAGGCGGGCCATCGTCTTGGCTGCGAAGCGCGCCCTCTGCTCTTCGCCGAGTTCGCCGCGCACCAGGTGGCCGGTGTACAGCATGGCCGCAGACAGCGGCGTGCGGATCTGGTGAGCCAGGGCGGCGAGCATCCGCCCCATCAGCGCGAGCCGTTCCTGCCGCGCGACCTGCTCCTGGAGTCGCCGGGTCTCGGTCTGGTCGGTCAGCAGGATCACCTGACCGGACTGTTCGAGCGAGCGGGTGGCGATCGCGACGCGGCGGCCGTCGCGCAGCCACAGTTCGTGGCC
>CAZOUC010000207.1:2345-5420 GCA_964582825.1 uncultured Enterobacteriaceae bacterium
GTGGCCGTCGTCGTGGCGTGGCGCGAAACAGCGGTCGATCACCTCGCCCCAGCGCGCGTCGAGCAGGGGGTCGCCGAGCAGTTCGCGGGCCGCCGGATTGGCCTCGCAGACGCGCCCTCGCGCGTCGAGCACCACGACGCCGCCGGGCAGCATGTGCAACAGACCCTGCAGGCGTTCCGAGATCCGCTCCTTCTCCTCCAGCTCGCGCAGGCGCTGGCGATCGGCGAGATCACGTTCTTCGCTGAGTTCGACTATGCGCGCCTCGAGCGCTCGGTAGGAGTCGCTGAGCTGGGAGGAAACCTGGCTGAACAGCTCGAAGGCCGCCTGCAGTTCCTCCCGGTCCGGCAGCGCCGCCGACGGGCGCTGTGGACTCAGCAGCACCACCGCTGCCCCCCCCGCCGCGCCGCGACGCCTTTCCTGTAACCGAGCGGCACCATAAAGGCCATCCCCTGCCAACGTTCGGGAATGACTCCTGCAATAGCCGTGCCTGAATTATTTCTCTAATAAATTGAGATGCTTGCTGGAGACGCTCGGGGCCTTGCGTCAATCTTCCGTCGCTTCTTCGCGTTGCGACAGGCCGTACTTGCGCATCTTCTCGACCAGGGTGGTACGCCGCACACGCAGGCGCTCGGCGGCCCGAGCCACGACACTGCCGGTGTCGGCCAGAGCCTGCTCGATCAGGCTCTTCTCGATGTCCGCGAGATGCTGTTTCAGGTCGAGGCCATTGACCGGGAGCAGCGCGAGGTCGGCGCCCGTGGCCTCCGGATGCTGCGGCTCGGGCAGTTCGAAGTCGTCCTCTTCGGCCGCGTCGATGTGGCGGAATTTGCGCGGCAGGTCGCGCACGCCGACCACACCGCAGGGGTGCATGATCGCCATCCGTTCGACCAGGTTGGCCAGTTCGCGGACGTTGCCGGCCCAGGGGTGGCGGCACAGCGACACGATCGCCGCCGAATTGAAGCGCACCGAGTCGCGCTGCTCACGCTCGAGGCGCGACACCAGTTCGTTCAGCAGCAGCGGGATGTCCTCCATGCGCTCGCGCAGCGGCGGCAGTTCGATCGGAAACACGTTGATGCGGTAGTAGAGGTCTTCGCGGAATCGGCCGTCCTCGATCATCGCCTCGAGGTCGCGGTGGGTGGCGCAGACGACGCGAATGTCGGCCTTGATCGGCGTGTTGCCGCCGACCCGCTCGAAGCTGCGCTCCTGCAGCACGCGCAGCAGTTTGACCTGCATGGTCAGCGGCATGTCGCCGATCTCGTCGAGGAAGAGGGTACCGCCCTGGGCCAGCTCGACGCGCCCCGCGCGGCTGCTGACGGCCCCGGTGAACGCGCCTTTCTCGTGCCCGAACAGCTCGCTCTCCAGCAGTTCGCCCGGGATCGCTCCGCAGTTGACGGGTACGAAGGGGCCGTCGCGCCGCCCGCTGTGGGCATGCAGGTTGCGGGCGACGACCTCCTTGCCGGTGCCGGATTCGCCGGTGACCAGCACCGTCACGTCGCTGTCCGCCACCTGGTGCATCATCTCGCGGACTTCCTGGATCGCCGGGCTGTTGCCGACCAGGCTGCGGAACAGGTTGGGTCGGCGCTGTACGCCGCGGGCCGTGGCGAATTGGTGGTGCTCGCGGTACAGGCGCGCACGGTGCAGGTCGTCGAGCAGCTTCGAGTAGCCGGGCAGTCCGGCAACGTGAGAGATCACCAGCGGCCGCAGTTCCGGCGCGAGCAATTCCTCCGGCGCGCCGGGGCCGACCAGCATGACCGGGGTTGCCGGCACGCGTTCATGGAGTCCTTCGAGCACGGCGGCCGCGTCGCCGTCACCGTCCACCACGGCGAGCAGCGGTGCACTGCCGCCTTCGGCGTCCAGGGCTGCGGACCAGTCTGCACAAGGGGCGACAACCGGACGCTCGCCGAGGAATTCGAGGATGATGCCGAAATCGTGGCGGCGCTCGGCGTTGTCGTCCAGCAACAGGACGCAGGCGTCGGAATCTGACACGGATTTTGTCGCAAGCCGGCACGGAATGCGTCAATTATAGCCGCATTACGTGAAGAAACGGCGAGAAGGCGGCCGAAAATGCGGCCTTACGTCAAAACTTTGGCGTCGATCCGGCGTTCAGGACGGTACGACGTCCTTGCGAATCCCGTCCCAGCCGCTTTTGATCGTGCCGAGCAACTGCGCGACCTCGTCGAGTGGCGCCGATTCCTGCTCCCGGTGCACGTCGAGGAGTCGCCGGTTCATGTAGTCGTAGAGGCTGTCCAGGTTGGCGGCGATCTCACCGCCCTGTTCCTTGTCCAGGCACTCCTGCAGGCCGCTGATGATGCCGACGGCCTTGCCGAGCGCTTCACCGACCGCCGCACGGTCGCCGGAATGCAGCGCGCCCTTGGCCTGGGCAATGCGATCCATGGCGCCGTCGAGCAGCAGTTGGATCAGTCGATGCGGATCGGCATCGACGACGCTGGTCTGGGAATTGATCTTCTGGTACTGGGAAAGTGCCGCCTTGCTGTACACGTCGAAGCTACTCTTCTGCCTGTCCATCGGGTGGCTCCCTCGGGCGTGACGCCTGCGGGAGATACTACGTTAGTCGGCAGCCATGGGCTCAGGTTGAGGCCGAAGTGCCGGAAATTTTCGCGCCTAGACGCGCTGGATCTTCATGTGCCGCTCGTCCAGCCGGCCGAGCGGGTAAACGCCGTAATACACGTTCCACAGACCGTTGTCGAATTCCTCCAGGCCGACGAAATCCCCGGCCAGCAGGGTGCTGACATTCACCCAGCGCGAATTCCAGCGGATGCCGCCATTGGCGGACACCAGGCGCACCTCGTAGTGGGTCGGGTATTCCATGCGCTCGACCGCGCCCGGCAGCCGACGCAGGCTCGGCCGGTACTCGGGATGCGGCGACAGGTCGTCATTGCGGGCCGCCCGTTCACGATTGAAGCGGCGCTGCTGGAGCCAGAGATTGTCCGCGGGCTGGCGTCGGTTGTCGTTCTCGAGGGCGTCCTGCAGGCGCGCGAAATGCCGGCTGTAGAGCAGACCGACCGGGTCGACCAGCTCGGGCAGCACCCCCATCCTGACCCAGGAGACCGACAGCTC
>CAZOUC010000208.1:0-5413 GCA_964582825.1 uncultured Enterobacteriaceae bacterium
GCGGAGCGCATCGCCTGCAGCTGAGTCGCCCACAGCAGCTGGTCGGTGAGCAGCACGGCGCCGGCGATGCCCAGGGTGGCCACGCTGATCCAGACGGCGCTCAGCACCGGCAGCAGCACCGCCAGCGCCAGCGACACCAGCACGGCAGCGGCGAGTTCGACGGCCGGCAGGTAGGGACCGCGCGCCGGTATCGACGACTCGCGCAGCAGGCCGCTGAGCAGGTTGGCGTGAATCTCGACGCCGGGGAACGCCCCGGCCACCGGCGTGGCGTGGCGGTCGCCGAGGCCGGCGGCCGTGCTGCCCAGCAGGACGTAACGGCCGGCCAGGTCGCCTGCACTGTCCCCCTCCAGCACCCGCCAGGCCGGCAGGTACCGGAACGAGCCCGGTGGTCCGGCGAACGGGATGAGCGCGGCGCCGTTGCGGTCGACCGGGATGCGCTGGAAGCACCGGCCTCGTTCGTAGTCCTGCCGATTGAAGGCGAGGCACAAGTCCGTGAGGCGTGACGTGCCGAAGAAGTCCTCGTGGCGGCGCAGGTCGAGCACGCTGTCGGCCTGCGCGACGTCGCTTTCCTGGATTTCGAGGTACATCGACAGGAACAGCGACGGGATCACCCGGTCGTCGAGACGCATCAGCATCGGGTAGCGCCGGTAAACGCCGTCGTCATCGACGTCGACGTTGTTGATGAAGCCCTCACGCTCGGCGACGATCTGCAGCAGTTCCAGGTTGCCGGTGTACGACGCTGCCCCGTGGAGTGATTCGGCAAAGGGCGTGTCGTCGACCGCCTGCAGCCCTCGCGGTGGCGCGCCCTTGCTCTCCGAGCGCTCTCCGAAGCCGAGGAAATGACCGAGCACCACGCGGCGGCCCGCCAGGGCGGCGGCCAGGACCTGGTCGTGCTGAACGGCGTAGCGCAGTTCGGCCACCGCCTGCTGCAGCGCGGCCTCGTCCCGGTACGGTGGCTCGCCGAGGCGCTGCAGCAGCAAGGAGTCGCTGCCGTCGTCGGGCTCCGGGAAGGCGATGTCCATGCCGAGAACCTGGACGCCGTAATCGTCGAACAGGCGATCGACCAGCCGCGCGAGTATCGAGCGGTTCCAGGGCCAGCGGCCGATCCGACTGAGGCTCTCTTCGTCGATGTCGACGATGACGATGTCGGGGTTGCCGCCGACGTCGACCGGGTTGCTGCGCATGCGCAGGTCGTACAGGGTATGGTCGATACGCTCGAGAAACGCGCTGGGCAGGTGGCCGGTCAGGTGCGCGACGATCATCGCCGTTGCCGCGCAGTGCAACAGCACCCGCAGACGGCGAAGCCCGGTCATGGCGGTCGGTGCGCGATCCCGAACTCGGGGTCAGCCGTCATCTTCCGCGAGCAGGCGACGTTGCCGCTTGCGCTGGTACATGATCGTGTCACAGGCGTGCAGCAGGTCTTCGATGGAATCGTGGTGATGTGGATCGTAAGCCACCATGCCGTAGGAGAACGTCAGGGTGTAGGGCAGCTGCAGCTCCCGGCTCTGCGCGGCCAGCGAGGCTTCGAAGCGCCGCATGACGTCCTCGGCGAGCTCGACCGTGGTATTGGTCATCAGCACCGCGAATTCGTCGCCGCCCATGCGCCCGAAGGCGTCCGAGGCACGGAACACGCTCTGCATTTCCGCGGCAAACAGCTGCAGGGCGCTGTCGCCCTCGGCGTGACCGTGCTCGTCGTTGATCGGCTTGAAGTCGTCGAGGTCGATATAGACCAGCAGGGCGCGCAGCTGCTGGCGACGACACAGCGCCAGGGCATGGCGCGCGACCATCAGGAAGCCGCGGCGGTTGGAGATGCCGGTCAGTTCGTCGACGGTGGCGAGCTGGATCGCGGCGATTTCCCGTTCCGCCATCGCCGCCAGGTCGCGCATGGCGTCGTAGTCGTCCTCGTCGAAGGCGCGCGGCTGCCTGTCGATGACGCACAGGGTGCCGACTTTGGCGCCGTTGGCGGCGCGCAGCGGGCAGCCGGCGTAAAAGCGGATGTTCGGCTCGCCGGTGACCAGGGGGTTGTCAGCGAAGCGCAGGTCGCTGCTGGCGTCGGGCACCACGAAGATGTCGTTACCGATAATCGCGTGGCCGCAGAACGAGATGTCCCGCGGCGTTTCCCGCGCGTCCAGACCGAGCGCCGACTTGAACCACTGGCGGTCGGCGTCGACCAGGCTGACCAGCGCGATCGGGGTTCCGAACACGCGACGCGCCATGCGCGTCAGGCGGTCGAAGCGTTCCTCGCTTTCGGTGTCCAGAACATTGAGGGCCTGCAGGGTCTGCAGGCGCAGCGGCTCGTCTTCCGGTAGCTCAGGTGCTTGCATCGCTCGGTCTCGGCTGAAATCGGGGCGACCCGGGTCGGCTGTAGATCAAGCCGATCATACCGAATTTCCTTGACGCCCGCCCCTCGATACCCGGCTGCCGCGCGTCAGCGCCGCGCGAAGCTCAGCGAGAAATAGACCGGTACCGCGTAGCTGATGCTGCTCAGGCCGACGACCTCACGCAGCTGGTCGACGGCCCCTTCCAGACCGAACTGGCCGGCACCGACCAGGACCGGCGAGTCGCTGGTCACCTGCACCGCGTCGTCGGCGAGGCGCGTGACCCGCGCCGTCAGCACGAGCGGCCGCTCGGTGCCGGCGATCGACACGGTCGCTTCGAGGTCGACCCGCTGCACGCTGCCGGTCTCGAGGTCGAGCACCGCGTCGCCGACGTCGCCGCGCACCGTGATGTACGGGTGCTCGGAGGCCTTGAACAGGATGTCGCGCATGCGCTCGTCGCGGATGCCCACGCCGGTATCGACGCTGTCGACCGGGATGCGGACCTCGAAGCTGCCGTTCCCGGACACCTCGCCGGAGACCTGCTGGAAGTGGTGACGTTCGCTGAAGTGTTCGTTCTTGGTGGTAATGAAGCCGACCTTGCTGGCGTCGCCGTCCAGGGTCCAGTCGGCGCCGGCGGCCAGGGGCAGCAGGAGCAGCAGTGCAGTCAGTGTGTGGCGCATGATCGATTCCTCGCTCGTCTGCGGGCTTGTACGGTTTCTGCCACCGGCAGGATCATAGGGACTGCAGCGCGTGGTGCAGTACCGCGCCGCAGTCGGCCTCGACCTTCAGGGCGAACAGCGCATCGGCGCGCGTGCGACCCCGGTTGACCGCGGCGATCGGTCGGCCGAGCTCGACCGCCCGGCGACAGAAACGCAATCCGGACAGTAACATCAGCGACGTGCCGACGACGAGCAGCGCGTCGGCCTCTGCCACGGCCTCCATACCCCGCGCGACGCGCTCGCCGGGCGCCGACTCGCCGAAAAACACCACGTCCGGTTTGAGCACGCCGCCACAGCGCTCGCAGTCCGGTACCCGGAATGCTGCCAGGTCCCCGGCGGGCGTCGCGGCGTCGCCGTCGGGCAGCAGCCGCTTGGGATCGACCGCGGCGAAGTCCGGGTTGTCGGCTTCGAGGCGCTGCTGTACCGCGTCGCGGGCGACGCGCCGGCGGCAGCCGAGGCAGACCACGCCGCCTAGATTGCCGTGCAGTTCGACGACATCGCGTTGCCCTGCACGCTGGTGCAGGCCGTCGACGTTCTGTGTAAGCAGGCCCGTCAGGCGGCGCCGTTCCTGGAGTTCCGCCAGTGCGACATGAGCAGGTCCAGGCGCGGCCCGCGCGAAGCGCGGCCAGCCGTTGATGCTGCGCGACCAGTAGCGCCGCCTGGCCTTCGGCCGGCTGACGAAATCCTGGTAGAGCACGGGCTGGCCGGCCATCCAGTTGCCGTCCTCGTCGCGGTAAGCGGGGATTCCGGATCCGGTGCTGCAGCCCGCGCCCGTCAGCACGAGCAGGCGCTCGTGCCGGCGCAGGAACCGCGCCAGCGCCTCGGCGGCTTCCGCTTCAGCCCGAGAAGTAGCGGCGGTCATCGAAATGACGGACCAGGTCCGGGTGGAAGACGGCGAGCGCGGTGATCAGCGTGCCGTTGAGGAAGCCCTCGGGAAACATCACGATCAGCAGCAGCGCCAGGCCGTGTTCGCCACCGAAGTCGGCGCCGGTGGCACTGACCAGGCAGGTACCCAGGGTGCCGACCAGGGCGATGCCGGCCATCGGCGCGAAAAACGCCGCCGAGAACGGGAACACGAACAGGTTGCTGGCGCGGAAGCGCTCGAGCAGGTGCAGCGTCGTGGTGACCACGGCGCAGGGCAGCAACAGGGTCAACAGCAGGTCAGCCGCAAAGGTCCCGCCCTGCGCCATGCCCGCGAAGACCAGTGCGCCCTGCACGAGCGCGCCGGACAGAATCGTGAACTGCCAGCCGAATACGATGGTCATCGCGCCGACCATCAGCGGGTGGACACTGAGTACCGTGCCAAGCGGAAAGCTCATGCACCAGAACAGGCCCAGGCCGAGCCAGCTGGCGAACAGCAGGTGCTGGCGCGGCGAGCTCGCCAGCAGGGCCCGCCAGGGCGCGAGGCCCAGGGCCGCCAGCAGGCTGAGCGCCAGGCCCGCCCAGCTCAGCAGGCCGAACCAGGCGGGATAGAGGTGGCTGCCGGCAAACTGCATCAGTCGGACTGCAGGGCCTGCACCGGGTCCAGCCGCGCGGCCGCCATCGCCGGGTACACGCCGAAGCCGATGGCGATCGCCATGCACACCAGTACCGCGACCAGGATGACGACCAGGGACCAGGCCACTGCCCAGCCGGCGAAGGCCGCGATGCCGTAGGCCAGCAGGATGCCCAGCACGACGCCGACCGCGGCGCCGATCAGCGCGATGACTCCGGCCTCGACGACGAACTGGCGCACGATGTCGCGCTCCTGTGCGCCGACCGCGCGCAGCAGGCCGATCTCGCTGCGGCGCTCCATGACGCTCGCCAGCATGATGTTCATGATGCCGATGCCGCCGACCAGCAAGGAGATGCCGGCCACGGCCGACATCACGATCGTGAAGATGCGCTGCGTCTGCTGGTGCTGTGCCAGCAGGCGCGCCGGGACGATCACCTCGTAGTCGTTCTGTTCGCTGTGGCGCCGCGCCATCAGGTGCTCGACCGCGGCCGCCGCGCGGGTCGGCTCGATGCTGCCGTCGAGGCGCAGCTTCAGCTGGTCGAGCTCCGAGCCGAGCGGGTCGAGCTTGAGTCGGGCCAGGCCCGACTGCAGAGGCAGGTACACGTGATTGCTCTCGCCGCCGATGCTGCGGCCCTGGAACTGCTCATCCGGCAGCTGCCGGTCACGCAGTACCGCCACCACCTCGAGCCAGAGGTGGTTGACCTTGATCGCCTTGCCGACCGCGTCGCCGTTCGGAAACAGCTCGCGTGCCGCCTGGCTGCCCAGTACCGCGACCTGCGCGAAGCGGCGGTCGTCGGCCGCGGTGAACAGGCTGCCGCGGTCGGCGCTCAGGCTCGACAGCGCGAAGTAGTCCGGGCTGACCGCGAACACGCCGGCGCGGC
>CAZOUC010000209.1:0-2981 GCA_964582825.1 uncultured Enterobacteriaceae bacterium
ATCGATCTCGCGTTCGAGTTCGCGCCGCAGCGCGCTGGCGTGGCGGCGGACGCGCCCCACCCACAGGGCCACTTCGCGCACGGCGCCGGGCAGGCGCTCGGGGCCGAGCACCAGCAGCGCGACGACCGCGATCAGCAGCAGCTCGATGAAGCCGATGTCGAACATGGTGGCGGTGTGCCGTACTCCTCAGCGGGACTGCTCGTCCTTGCGTTCGGCCTCGACGTCGATCGTGTCGCCGTTGTCATCGGTCTTGTCCTGCAGCTTGCCGGCCTCGTCCTCGCTGTCCTGCATCGACTTGCGAAAGCCCCGGATCGCCGAGCCGAGATCGCTGCCCAGCGTGCGCAGGCGCTTGGTGCCGAACAACAACACGATGATCGCCAGGATGATGAGCAGCTGCCAGATGCTGATGCCGCCTATTCCCATGGTCAGTTCTCCTTGTGATCCCCAGGTGCCGAGCGCCGTGCCTTTTCCTCGAGGCCGGACAGGCCCATGCGTGATTCCAGTTCGTCGAGCACGTCCTGCGCGCCGGCTCCAAGGTGCGACAGCATCACGAGGCTGTGAAACCACAGGTCGGCGGTTTCGTGAACCAGGTCGCGGAGCCCGCCGTCGCGCTCGGCGTCCTTGGCGGCCAGCAGGGTTTCGGTGCACTCCTCGCCGAGCTTCTCGAGGATCTTGTTCAGTCCCGCCGCGTGCAACTTTGCCACGTAGGACTCACCGGCGTTGCCGGCGTCACGGCGGGCGTCCAGTGTCGCCTGCAGGCGCGTCAGCGTGTCGTCGTCCGTCATGCGCGGTAGATGTCCTCGGGGTCCTTCAGGACCGGGTCGGTGACCTGCCAGTCGCCGTCTTCGAGGCGCCTGAAGAAACAGCTCTGCCTTCCGGTATGACAGGCGATCCCGCCGACCTGCTCGACCTCTAGCAGTACCGTATCGCCGTCGCAGTCGAGGTGCAGGGCATGCACGCGCTGTACGTGCCCGGACTGCTCGCCCTTGCGCCACAGGCGTTCGCGGGACCGTGACCAATATACGGCCACGCCGTCCCGGGCGGTTTCCCGCAGCGCCTCGCGATTCATCCAGGCCACCATCAGTACCCGGCCGTCCCGGACGTCCTGGGCCACGGCGGTCACCAGGCCCTGGGCGTTCCAGCGCACCGCGTCCAGCCAGGCGTCGCTCGTGTTCATGCGCCGATTATCCACCCCGCGTCAGCGCCGGACAAACAGGCCGACGGCGAAACCGGCAAGCAGCAGGCCGAGCAGGGTCGCCGGCGGCGTCGCGGTGTCACCGACCAGCAGCAGGGCCGCGGCGGCCAGCAGCGCTCCGCCGGCGATGCGGCCACGGGCGGCCGCGCGGCTCTCGAGTTCCGCGACGCGTTCTGCCAGGCGCTGCTGCCGCGCTGGCGGCGTCGCCTGCCCCTGCACCAGCTCGAGCAACAGCTGCGGGCTCTGCGGCAGGCTTTCGAGCAGGGTCGGCGCCGCCCTCGACAGGCGGTCGACGAGGCCGCCCGGCGAGTAGCGCCGGGCCACCCAGTCTTCCAGAAACGGCTTGGCATTGGCCCAGATGTTGAGTTCCGGGTACAGCTGACGACCGAGGCCCTCGACGTGCAGCAGGGTCTTCTGCAGCAGCACCAGCGACGGCTGCACCTCCATGTCGAAGCGACGCGCGGTCTGGAACAGTTTGACCAGCAGCTGGCCGAAGGAAATCTCGCCGAGCGGCTTTTCGAAGATCGGCTCGCAGACCGTGCGGATCGCCGCCTCGAAGTCGGGCACCCGCGTCTGCGGCGGCACCCAGCCGCATTCGACGTGCAGCTCGGCCACCTCGCGGTAGCGCCGGTTGAAGATCGCCAGCAGGTTGCGGGCGAGATAGTACTGGTCGAAGTCGCTCAGGCTGCCCATGATCGCGCAGTCGATGCCGATGTAGCGCGGCTTCGCCGGATCCTCGACGGAGACGAAGATGTTGCCCGGGTGCATGTCGGCGTGGAAAAAGCTGTCGCGGAACACCTGCGTGAAAAAAATCGTCAGGCCGCGCTCGGCCAGTTCCTTCAGGTCGGTGCCGGCGGCGCGCAGGGCGTCGATGTCGGAAATCGGTATACCGTGGATCCGTTCCATGACGAATACCCGGCTGCGGGTGTACTCCCAGTACACCCGCGGGACGTAGAGCAGGTCGAGTTCGGCCATGTTCCGGGACAGCTGCGCCGTATTGGCCGCCTCCCGCATCAGGTCGAGTTCGTCGAAGATCGTGTACTCGTAGTCCCGCACGACTTCTTCGGCGCGCAGGCGCCGCCCGTCCGGGTGCAGGCGATGCGTCAGCCGCGCGAGCAGCTTGAGCAGCTCGAGGTCCTGGCGGATGACGCGCTCGATACCGGGGCGGATCACCTTGACGACGACCCGTTCGCCGCTGTGCAGCTCGGCCCCGTAGACCTGGGCGACCGACGCCGACGCCAGCGGTGCGTTGTCGAAGCGGGCGAACAGCTCGCCGACCGGACGGCCGAGCGCGCTCTCGATCAGTGCCACCGCCTGCCGGTGCGGGAAGGGCGGGACCTGGTCCTGCAGCCTGGCCAGCTCGTCGGCGATATCGGCCGGAATCAGGTCGCGCCGTGTCGACAGCAGCTGGCCGAACTTGACGAACACCGGACCGAGGCTCTCAAGGCTCTGGCGGAGGCGCTCGCCGCGGGGCGCGGTCGGCGGCGGCAGCAGCCGCTGGCTCAGGGCAGCCGGCGCCGCCTCGCCGAAGAAGGTGTCGAGACGGTAACGCCAGAAGGTCCAGGCAATACGGCCGAGGCGGCCGACGCCGATCATGAGCGGTCCGGGGCTGCGGCCAGCCGAGTCAGCCGGCGCGCCTGGCGCTTCAGGCGCGCCTCCATGCGCTGCAGGCGCTGGTCCAGGTCCTGCAGGTCGGAAAAGAAGTCCTCGACTTCGGCGCGTGGCGGCGCGAAGCGCGCTTCCTCGTGAATGAACTCGTCGAGGTGGCGTCGGAAGCGGTTACCGG
>CAZOUC010000209.1:2991-5400 GCA_964582825.1 uncultured Enterobacteriaceae bacterium
GGCCTGGCCGAAGCGGGCCGACCCGCGCAGGGCCCGACCGATCTGGTGCGCCGGAATGTCGCCGACCAGTTCGGCGAGTCGCTGCTCCCAGTCGACGTCAAGTCGGGCGACGATGTCCTGCAGGCGCAGCAGCGCGCTGGTGTCACCGCGTACGGCGAGGCCGCCGTTGATCAGCGCGGCGGCCCGGTCATCCGCCGCGGCGACCTCCAGGTATTCGGAGGCCTTGCCGCTCACGGCGCAGTCCACCCGTTCCTCGTAGGTCGCCCGCAGTTCCAGGCCCTCGGACCGCGGCAGCAGGAAGGCGTCGAAGGCCGGCAGTTCGCAGTGCAGGTGCACGGCCGTGCCTTCGAGCGCGGCGAGCGCGCGTCGCGAGGCCGGGTCGAGGGCCAGGGCCTCGGCGATGGCGCGTTCGAGTGCGGCCAGCACCGCGGTGTTCAGCGCCGAAACGGGCATGCGTTCAGGCGCGGAAGCCGCGGTGCACGGCGACGATGCCCCCGGTCATGTTGTGGTAATCGCAGCGCTCGAAGCCGGCGTCTTCCATCATGTCCAGCAGGGTGTCCTGGTCCGGGTGCAAGCGAATCGACTCGACCAGGTAGCGGTAGCTGTCGGCGTCGCCGGTCACCAGCTTGCCGATGTGCGGCAGGATGCCGAACGAGTAGGTGTCGTACAGGCGGTTGAGGAGCTCTCCCTGCGGCTTGGAGAACTCGAGCACCAGCGCGCGTCCGCCCGGTTTGAGTACGCGACGCATCGATTCGAGCGCCTGCTCCTTGCGGGTGACGTTGCGCAGGCCGAAGGCGATGGTGATGCAGTCGAAGCTGCCGTCGGCAAAGGGCAGGGCCTCGGCGTCCGCCTGCACGAAGTCGATATTGCGGTGCAGGCCGCGGTTGATCAGCCGGTCACGGCCGGTCAGCAGCATCTGCGCGTTGATGTCGGCGAGGATCACCGTGCCCTCCTCGCCGACCCGGCGCGCGAACTGTGCCGCCAGGTCGCCGGTGCCCCCGGCCAGGTCCAGGATGCGTTGGCCCGGGCGCACAGCGGACAGTTCGATCGTGGCGCGCTTCCACAGCCGGTGGATGCCGAGCGACATCAGGTCGTTCATCAGGTCGTAGCGCTGCGCGACCGAGTCGAACACGCCGCCGACCAGCTGGGCCTTGTCGTCCGTGCCGACCTTGCGGTAGCCGAAGTCGGTCTCGTCTTTCGAGCTCATGTGCCGTGCTCAGTCGCGGTCCTGGCGGGCAATGATAACCGGTCCGGCCGGGTCGCGGCTCGCGCCGGCCGCGCGCATGCGCTCGAGATAGCGTGCCCAGCGTTGCTCCTGCTCGCGGCACAGTTCGTACAGGTAGTCCCAGGTGTACAGGCCCGTATCGTGGCCGTCGCTGAAGGTGAACTTCAGGGCGTAATGCCCGGACGGTTCGATCGCCTCGATGGTCACCATTCGCTTGCCGGTCTGCAGGGTCTCCTGTCCCGGCCCGTGGCCACGCACCTCGGCGGACGGCGAGTACACGCGCAGGTACTCGCAGGGCAGCTCGTAGCGTTCGCCCTCGCCGTAGTCGAGTTCCAGGCAGCGCGACTGCCGGTGCAGGTGAATCGAGCGGGGAAGCGGTGTTTTCTGCATCGGACTAGAGGATGAAGCGCGACAGGTCCTCGTCGCGGGCGAGGTCGGCAAGCTGCCGGTCGACGTAGGCCGCGTCGACGCGCACCTGCCGGTTCGCGTCATCGCTGGCGAGGTCTGCGGCGTCGCAGGAGACGTCCTCGAGCAGGCGCTCGAGAATCGTGTGCAGGCGCCGTGCACCGATGTTCTCGGTTCGTTCGTTGACTTCCCAGGCGATCTCGGCGATGCGACGGATGCCGTCCGCGGTGAATTCGAGCTGCAGGCCCTCGGTGCCGAGCAGGGCGGCGTACTGGGCGGTCAGCGAGGCATGGGGCTCGGTCAGGATGCGCTGGAAGTCGTCGGGGCTGAGCGCATCGAGTTCGACCCGGATCGGCAGGCGACCCTGCAGTTCCGGGATCAGGTCGGACGGTTTGGCCAGGTGGAAGGCGCCGGAGGCGATGAACAGGATGTGGTCCGTGCGGATCATTCCGTGCTTGGTGTTGACGGTGCAGCCTTCGATCAGCGGCAGCAGGTCGCGCTGCACGCCTTCGCGCGACACGTCCGCGCCGCTGGTCTCGCCGCGCTTGGCGACCTTGTCGAGTTCGTCGAGGAACACGATGCCGTTCTGCTCCGCGGCCTCGACGGCCTGTGCCTTCAGTTCCTCCTCG
Organism: uncultured Enterobacteriaceae bacterium; assembly: GCA_964582825.1. GTDB lineage: Bacteria > Pseudomonadota > Gammaproteobacteria > Pseudomonadales > UBA5518 > CAZOUC01. The sequence continues at coordinate 5,251 of CAZOUC010000209.1, forward strand.
TTGATCAGTCGCGCTGCTTCCTCGTCGCGCAGCAGCTTCATCGCTGCCTTGACGGTCAGGCGCCGGCTGCGGCTGCGCGCGCCGGACATGTTGCTGAACAGGCTCTGCAGCTGGCTGGTCATCTCCTCCATACCCGGGGGCGCCATGATC
>CAZOUC010000210.1:0-5340 GCA_964582825.1 uncultured Enterobacteriaceae bacterium
GGCAGAACCCGGCGCCGATGCCGGCGGCGGCCGTCACCAGGATAGCGGGAAAGCCGGTTTTCATGTGGTCGTCCCGTATCGGACATCCGGGCACAGTGTACGCCGGTTGCGGTGCCTGGCGGCAACGACCTCCGGCTCGCGTCGGCCGTTGCCGAACCGGGGCTGGGATCGGCCCGCCGTTCGCGTACACTGGTTGCCCTTCCGATACACCGAGGCATCGACCCATGATCAAGGCACCTGGCGGCCTGGTCGCATTCACACTGATACTCGCCGCGCTGGCGCCGTCCGCTCCGGCGCAGGACGCGGCCACACGCTTCGGCCCGCAGGACACGATCGGCGCCCTGAACCTGTTGACCGCCGACCACGTCCGCGGCGCGGCGGGACTCGTGACCGAGGGCAGGGTCTACTCGCTCGGCATCGTTTCCGGTCCGGCGACGCCGGCCTGGGGTGAGCGGTCCTTCCGTATCGAGATCACCGCAATGGGACCGCTGGGCGAGAACAAGGTGACCGCCCACGACGATCGCCTGGTCAGCCACCTCGGCATCGGTACGCAGATCGACGGCTTTGCGCATATCGGCGTCGACGGGACGCACTACAACGGCTACCGCGCCGAGGACTTCTCGGAGCCGGACGGGGTCAAGGTATTCGGCGCCGAGAGCATACCGCCGATCGTGGCGCGCGGGGTGCTGCTCGACGTCGCCGCACTGCAGAAAGTCGATCGCCTGCCGGCCCGATTCGCGATCACCGCCGGACACCTAGCCGACGCCGCACGGGCGCAGGATATCGACATCCGCAGCGGCGACGTGGTGCTGGTGCATACGGGGTGGCTGTCGATGGCCGCAGAGGATCCTGGCGCATTCATCGACGAGGCGCCCGGCATCGACGTAGCGGCCGCCACGTACCTGGCCGACCGCGGCGCGGTGGCCATCGGCGCGGACACCGCGGGGCTGGAAGTGGCCGCCGCGGGTGAACCGGGACACCTGTTTCCGGTCCACGAACTGCTGCTCGTCCACCGGGGGATTCACATCCTCGAGAACGTCGATTCGAGCGCGCTGGCGCGGGACGGCGCCCACGAGTTCATGTTCGTGCTCGGCCAGCCGAAAATCCAGGGTGCGGTGCAGACGATCATCAACCCGATCGCCATCCGATGAGGGGCAGGCATGCAGGACGTCTTCGAACGGCTGAAGTGCATTCTCGAGCCGTACCGCTGCCACTTCGCGGTGAAGACGGACACCGCTGACCATGTCTACCTCGAGACCCGTGGTCCGGCGCTTCGCGGCAAGCCCCTGTTCTTCGCTGCCGTCCAGATCAACAAGGCCTACGTCGCCTTCCACCTGATGCCGGTCTACGTGAATCCGGACCTGCTCGAGGGCACGTCGGACGACCTGCTCGCCCGCATGCAGGGCAAATCCTGTTTCAACTTCCGCAAGGCGGACGAAACCCTGTTCATCGAGCTCGAGGCGCTGACACAGCGCGGCTTCGCCGACTACCAGGGCCGGGGATTCGTTGCGCGTGAGGGCTGAGTACGCGCCGGCCGGGCAAGCCCCTGAGGCAGCGTTCCAGGGGTCTGATTGCCCGCGCTACTGCTTGGCGCTACGAGGAATTTCGAAATGAGCGATATCGAGCACTTCCCGTTCAGCGACACCGCCCGGGTTCCCTTTCGCGACCTGGACGCCCAGGGCCACCTGTTCTTCGCCAACTACCTCGCCTACGCCGACGAGTTCGCCACCTGCTACCTGACCGAACTCGGCGTGCCGGCCGTCAACGTCGACGCGATGGACTGCTACGTCTTTGTCGTGAATGCGCAGTGCGACTTCCTCGGCGAGTGCGGGGGACACGACGTGATCCGCGGCCACGTCGGCTTTTCCAGGCTCGGGCGCTCCAGCGCCGACATGGCCTTCGAGCTGCGCAACGACGCCACCGGCGAGGTGCTCACTCGAGGTCATTTCACCTACGTGTTCGCCGACAAGCAGACCCGGCGGTCGACGGCGATACCGGAGCGCTTGCGCGCGGCGATCGTTGCGCGACAACCGGAACTGGCTGCAGGGGGTGCGGGGGATTCGTGACGTCCGAGCGTAATCCGCTGTGGATTCGTCAGCGTGTGGTCGGGGGAGGTGTCCCGGAACGGCGCGAACCGTTCCGGGAGCGGACTGGGCTCAGATCAGCCGCAGATTGCCGGCAGACTGTTTGCCGTTCTGCTGCACCAGGTCAAAGCTGACCTGCTGGCCTTCGCTGAGGCTGTCGATGTCGCTCTTCTCGAGCGCGCTGATATGAACGAATACGTCCTTCGAGCCGTTCTCCGGCTGGATGAAACCGTAACCTTTGGTGGCGTTGAACCACTTGACCGTACCATTACTCATGTTGAGCTCCATTGGGTCGTTGGCGCGCGCAAACCGGGCACGCCGGGCGTACAACCGTGTAGTTTCTGTAAGCGATATTGGCGACCGAATGGGCGGGTAGCTGTAGGCAGGCAGAACTTAGATTGCACGCATAGAGTGAAGCAACCGCCGGGCTTTGGCAAGTCTTGTTTTGCTGCCGGATTACCGACCCTCCCTGGCGCCGGTCAGGCCACTCGCCGTGGCCGCCGACCCGCGCCACCGCCCGAACGCGGGCGCGGCGGTCGACTGCGCGCACGCAGGCAGCGGTAGATCAGTTCCTGGGGGCGGATGCCCTGCTCGCTCAGGCCCTGGTTGCCGAACAGGCGATTGAACTCGAGGACCAGTGGCTGACCGTCGACCATCGCGACATCGAAGCCGGCATGGTCGATGTCGAGCCGCCGGGCAATGTCCGTCACGAGCTCGACGGCGGCCGCTGGCGCCGGTGCGAAATGCAGTTCGCCCCCGGCAGCGAGGTTGCTGTGGAACCCGTGCTCCGGCCGGCGCCGCCAGTAACTCGCGACGACCTCGCTGCCGACAACGACCAGACGCAGGTCCTCGTGAATGTCCAGCCGTTCCTGCGCATAGAGCACCGCGTGTGTGTCGCAGTACGCCGACCAGTCCCTCGCGTCACGGACCAGGAACACGCCGCGCCCTTCGGCGGCGCGCGGGGTCTTGGCGACGAACGGATAGCCGAAGCGTTCCGGCGGCAGGCTGCGGCCCGAGTCGGTATTGGCCAGGACGAGGGTTTGCGGGTGATTCGCCGGCCACATGGCCTGCAGCACCCGGGTCATCTCGACCTTGTCGTGGCCGAAGTAGTAGCTGGCCGGACTGGGGAAGATGCTGCTGCGCAGACCGAAATGCAGGACGTTCAACTGCCAGTAAGCCGGAAACAGCAGCCAGTCGGCCTCGAGCAGTTCGTCCAGGTGCTCGGCGTAGCGCTCCGGCTTGACGTACTGCACGCCAGGGATGGAAAGCGTTCGGAACGGATCGAAACTGACGAGACGCATCGCGGCCCGACACCAGGAGGACGCCATAATGTAGGGCCGGAGCCGGGTTCTGGCAAGCGTTTCCTGCGGCGCTTGGTCCGGTTTACAGCCGCGGCAGCCACATGCCCATCGTTGCGCCAAAAATGCCGACGCCCATCAACACGGTCAACCCGGACAGCACACCGGCGAAGGCCAGGCGCTCAGCCCCTCTTGCCCGGTCCTGGCAGCGGAAGTACCACTCGAGCACCGCCAGCGGCAGCAGGTATTGCGCGAAGGCCATGACGATCAGGAACGGACCGGTGAAGGTCTGGGGGTCGATGCCGACACCTCCGGTGAGCATGAACCAGCTCATCAGGCCGACCCGGAAGAACCAGACCGCGCTTGCTGCCATGAACAGGCGCAAGGCCCAGCGACGATGGACCGCGATCTGCCGGGCCATGGCGTGGCGCAGCGCGAAGGTCGCGAACACCAGGATCAGCACCGCATCGCCGGATATGGCCACATGATTCAACGGGCCACCAACGGTCCCACGCGTCCACAACATGTACAGGCCACCCAACGCGCTGATCACCGCCGCGACCAGGTAGCTGCGCCCGAGCACGCGGTGAAAGAGCGGGTAGCGTGCCCGCACCGCGGGGATCAGCTGCAGCGGGCCGCCACCGATCACGATCGTGGCCAGCAGCACGTGACTGGCCGCCGCGAGGTTGCCGAGCAGCTCACCTTCGCGGAAGCCGCCAGGCATCGCCGTGCCCTGCATGCCGCTCAGACCCTGTTGCGCGAGCGGCGGAAAATACATGCCGACGATGTAGATCAGAAAGATCCAGTGCCCGAGCGCGGCCAGAACGAACCAGGCCCTGACCGACAGGTCGAAGGCCTTGCCGGAGAGGTCGTCGGCCAGCGACCGTGTGTTGAGTGCGAGTTCGCTCATCGTGTCTTCCTCGAATCGGTGTTGTCGGCGATGAGCTACATTGTTCCTGCGCATCGCGATGCGCACATCGCCCGCCGGGCGGAATGGCGTCTCCGCCATAAGGTGGAGACGGCGGGAAGCGGGCTGGCTCTGAGGTCGGATGACAGTCCACCGTGGGCGCTCTACAGTACCGGCATGAACAGCGATACTCCTGATACGGCGACCGTGGCCGGCGCTTACGGCACCGACCCGGCGATCGGCCGAATTGCCCCGTGGCGGCCATTCCGCGGTCCATTCCAGCGCTGGCCGCGGGTCATGGACACGCTGCTCGCCGTGCTGTCGTTCTTGCTGACCCTGATGATGTGGTCCCGGGATGGTGATCTTTCCGGCGACAACCAGGTCGTGCTCGCGCTGGCGGTGGTCGGCAACCTGGCGCTGGTCTGGAGGCGGCGCAACCCGGTCGAGGTGCACACGGTCGTATTGGCCTGTTCGGCGCTGGTGCTGGTTGCTCCGTCCGTCAACGGCTTGTTCGCGTTGGCCTTCTCGCTGTACAGCCTCGGGCGCTACGCGACCGACGACCGCGCCAGCCTGCTCGGCCTGCTGGTGGCACTGCTGCTGGGTGCCATCGAAGCGTCCTGGCTGGGCGTGTTCGACCCCGGCGACCTGGTCTCCCTGGGCCTGATGGTGCTGGTCTGGTACGTCGGCCGTCGCCTGCTGTTCCGTGGCGAGTACCTGCGCCTGCTCGAGGAGCGTGCGCGTTACGTCGAACGCAGCCGCACCGAAGAGGCCGCGCGCGCCGTCGCCGAGGAGCGCACCCGCATCGCGCGCGAACTCCATGACGTGGTCGCACACCAGGTGAGCCTGATGACCGTGCAGGCCGGCGCCGCGAAAACGGTCGCGCGCAGTGACCCGGACGCGGCGGTCGACGCCATGGCCGCGGTCGAGAACGCCGGTCGGCAGGCCCTGACCGAGATGCGCCACCTGCTCGATGTGCTGCGGCCGGGACAGAGTCGGGCCCAGTACGACCCGCAGCCCGGTTGTGCCGACCTGCCGCGCCTGGCGCGCGAAG
>CAZOUC010000211.1:0-5329 GCA_964582825.1 uncultured Enterobacteriaceae bacterium
CGCCGAGTCCGTGGCGACGGCGCACCTCGCCTTCGTCGTGGCCGACGTACACCTGGCCCTCGTCGTCGTACCAGGCCGGGATGCGGTGGCCCCACCACAGCTGGCGCGAGATGCACCAGTCCTGGATGTCGCGCATCCACGCGAAGTAGGTGTTCTCCCATTGCTTCGGCACGAATTCGATATCGCCGTTCTCGACCGCGGCGATCGCCGGTTCGGCCAGTGTCTTCGTCGCCACGAACCACTGATCGGTCAGGTACGGTTCGACGACGACGCCGCTGCGGTCGCCGCGAGGCACCTTCATGCGGTGCGGATCGATCTTATCCACCAGGCCGAGCGCGTCCAGGTCGCGGACCACGGCCTCGCGCGCGTCGAAACGGTCGAGGCCGCGGTAGGGTTCCGGCACCGCGTCGTTCAAGGCGGCATCGGGCGTCAGCACGTTGATCATCGCCAGTTCGTGGCGCAGGCCGATCTGGTAGTCATTGAAATCGTGCGCCGGCGTGATCTTGACGCAGCCGGTGCCGAATTCGGGATCGACGTAGTCGTCGGCGATGATCGGGATCTCGCGATCGACGAGCGGCAGGCGCACCGTGCTGCCGACCAGGTGCCGGTAGCGTTCGTCGTCCGGGTGAACGGCGACCGCGGTATCGCCGAGCATCGTCTCCGGTCGCGTGGTGGCGACCACCAGGTGGCCGCTGCCGTCGGCGAGCGGGTAGCGGAAATGCCAGAGCCTGCCTTCTTCTTCCTGCGAGTCGACCTCGAGATCGGAGATCGCGGTATGCAGCTTCGGGTCCCAGTTGACCAGGCGCTTGCCGCGGTAGATCAGGCCCTCCTCGTACAGGCGTACGAACACCTCGCGCACCGCGCGGGACAGGTCCTCGTCCATCGTGAAGCGCTCGCGGGACCAGTCGAGCGACGCGCCGAGGCGGCGCTGCTGCTGCTGGATGGTACCGCCGGACTGCCGCTTCCAAGCCCAGACCCGCTCGATGAAGGCTTCGCGACCGAGTTCGAGCCGCGAACGGCCTTCCCGGGCCAGCAGGCGCTCGACGACCATCTGTGTGGCTATGCCGGCGTGATCGGTTCCGGCCTGCCAGAGGGTGTTGTCTCCGAGCATCCGGTGGTAGCGGATCAGCAGGTCCATCAGGGTCTGCTGGAAGGCGTGACCCATGTGCAGGCTGCCGGTGACGTTCGGTGGCGGAATGACGATGCTGTATGGCGTCCCGGCGCCGGAGGGTTCGAAGTAGCCGGCGCGCTCCCACTCGGCGTACCAGTGCGCCTCGATCTGCTCCGGTTGGTAGGTCTTGTCCATCAGGAATCCGTGCTGCTGCGGCAGGGGAAGCCGGCAAGTATAACGGCCGTCGCCTGCGCTCCCAACGCGAAATCAGTCGCCTTGTCCGCCGACGGCCTCCGTGAGGTAGTCGCGACAGCGGCGCTGCAGCTCGTCGCGCAGGCGGTGTTCGAGTTCGGGCAGCAGCGATTCCAGCATCGCCTCGACCAGTTCGTCGGCGTCGGCCTCGAGGCGCGCGCGGATCGCGTTCCAGTCGATCACGGAACTGCCGTCGGCCCGTTCCGTCAGTACCGGGATACGCGCTTCGTCGAGTGGCTGGTCGAGTTCGTCCGCGAGGCCGCCTTGCAGGGCCTGCTCGAGTACGGACTCGGCGACGTCCCGCAGCACCGGAATGCTGCGCTGGGGCAGGTCCGGCACGTCCCTCGGCCGGTTGCTGCTCATGCCGAGCAGGCTGCGGATCGATTCGAGGTCGCCGAGCAGGGCACGCTGAGCGAGGCTGCGCTGCTCGTCGTCGGAATCGTCGACCATCCGGGGTAGCCCACTCAGGTCGCGTCGGCGAGCTGGGAGTCGCTGACGCGATGGTGCTCGCTGGGGTAGCCGCGCTGCTGGTAGAAGCGGTAGCACTCGCGCTTGGCATCGCGCGTCGACGGGTCCGCGGTGACGATCTCGGTGACCCGCTCGAAGCGGCTGAAGAAGTCGGGAATGTCCAGCGCGAGGTTGACCAGGACGTCATGGTGCTCTCCTGGCTCCTCCTCGCAGCCGATCACCACCCGACAGGTGCGGGCCGCGTCGCTGCCGACCCGCTCGTGGGGCAGGAAGCTCGCCGCGCGGAAGGTCCACATCATGTCGTCGAGGGCCTCGGCCTGCTGCGGCGAGGCAACGTGCAGGTACACGTCGTGACCGCGTCGATACGCTTTTTCGGCCACGCGACAGGCAAAGCGTTCCCGTGCATCGGGTCCTGCCGACGCCAGCACGTAGAAGCTGATCCGGGTCACGCGGCCCTCAGCCGCGGTCCAGCAGCCAGCGGGTCAGCAGGGGCACCGGCCGCCCCGTCGAGCCCTTGGCCGCGCCGCCGTCCCAGGCCGAGCCGGCGATGTCGAGGTGCGCCCACTTGTAATCGCGCGTGAAGCGCGCCAGGAAACAGGCCGCGGTCACGCTGCCGGCCTCGCGTCCGCCGACGTTGGCGACATCGGCGAAATTGGTCTTGAGCTGCTCCTGGTAGTCCTCCCACAGCGGCATGCGCCAGGCGCGGTCATGGGTGCTGGTGCCGGCGGCGAGCAGTTGCTCGGCCAGCTCGTCGTCGTTGGCGTACAGGCCCGAGGCATGCTTGCCGAGGGCGATCACGCAGGCGCCGGTCAGGGTCGCGATGTCGACGACGGCAGCCGGCTTGTACTTCTTTGCGTAGGACAGGGCATCACAGAGCACCAGGCGGCCTTCGGCGTCGGTGTTGAGGATTTCGATCGTGATGCCGGCCATGCTCCGGACCACGTCGCCGGGCTTGGTCGCCGTGCCGGAGGGCAGGTTCTCGGCCGCGGCGACGATGCCGACCACGTTGATCGCCGGTCCGATGTCGAGCAGGGCGTTCATCGTGCCGAATACGCTCGCCGCACCGCCCATGTCGAATTTCATCTCGTCCATGGCGGCGCCCGGCTTCAGGCTGATGCCGCCGGAATCGAAGGTGATGCCTTTGCCCACCAGTACGTAGGGGGCCTGCGACGCGGCCGCACCGCGGTACTCCATGACGATCAGCTTGGCGGGTTCGGCGGTGCCGGCGGTCACCGACAGGAAGGAGCCCATGCCGAGTTCTTTCATTTCCTTCTCGCCGAGCACCTGGGTGCGCAGGTTCTTGTGCTTGCGCGCCAGGGCCCGTGCCTGGCTGGCCAGGTACGAGGGCGTGCAGATGTTTGCCGGCAGGTTGCCGAGTTCGCGGGCGACGTTGGTGCCGTTGGCGATGCCGTAGCCCTGGTTCAGCGCCCGGCGGTCGGCGGCGCTCGGTTTGCCGTCGCAGGCCACCGAGAGCCGGCGCAGCCGCAGCGGCGGTTTCGGCTCGGAAAGCGTTCTGGTGTAGCGATACTCGGCGTAGCCGGACGCCAGGCCGACCTGCTGCAGCAGGGCTTGACGATCCGCTCCCTTGATGTCGGCCAGCACCAGCAGGGCGTCCCTGGCGGCGATATCGGCAAAGCCGGCGAACAGCTTGTTCAGCGCGGTGCGAAAGGCGCCGACGGCAAAGTCAGCGGACTTGCCGAGCCCGAGTACCACGACGCGCTCGGCGGCGCTGCCGGCCGGCGCGCGCAGCAGCAGAGTCTCGCCGAGCTTGCCGGCGAACTCCTCGGCGGACATCGCCGACTTGAGCGCACCCTTGGTGGCCTTGTCGAAGGCGGTGAATTGCGAGCCGGCGCGGCCGTCGGCGAATACCGGCAGAATGGTGCAGGCGCTCTTCTGCGCGGCGATGTCGTCGATCGATTTCAGCGTGAGTTGCATCGTGGAGCATCCGTGTTTTCAGCAGTTCAGACGGCCGCGATTATAGCCCGGCGTTCCGGCCCCTTGACACCGCGGAGCCGCGCCGCCTCAGTCGATGCGCACGATCCGCGTCGCGGACAGGCGGTCGTGCCAGGCGCGCCGCTCGGGATCGATCAGGATCCACAGGTAACCGAGGCCGAAACAGATCGCCGACAGCACCGCGCCGGCGCAGCGCAGCAGGCACTGACGCGGATGCAGCGGCGCCGCGTGCGTGGACTCGATGCGCAGCTTCCAGGCCTGCATGCCGAGGGTCTGTCCGTTGCGCAGCCAGAAGTAGCAGAAGAACAGGACCGTGCCGCCGATCAGCAGCAGCTGCAGCGGCAGGCCGCCGTCGACCACGCCACGGTCGTTGAGTACCGCGTCGCCGAGCAGGGCGCGGCCGCTCATGACGTACGCCAGTGCGATCAGCCACCAGACGGCGAGCAGCAGCATGAAGTCGTAGCCGATGGCCGCGAGGCGACGCCAGAAGCCGGCCGCGGGCGGCGCGCCTCCCGAGTCCACTCAGTCGTCCGAATCGGCCAGGGACAGGCCGCTGGTGTCCGGATCCAGCGGCGGACGCCGGTCCGTCAGCTGCTCGAGAGGGCTGCCCACCGGCGCCAGGCTCATCGCGTCGGTGTCCGGTATCGCTACCGGCGCCTGTGGCCGTGGCTCGGCGAGCAGGCCCCCGGGCTCGGCCAGGCTGATCGCGCTGGTGTCCGGCGCCGCCGGGGCCGGACGCTGCGGCCGGTCGGGCTGCAGGTCCGCACCGGTTTCGGCCAGGCTGAAGCCGCTGGTGTCCGGTGCCGGCGCGAGCGGCTCGATGCGGGTTTCCGGGGCGCTGAACACCGAGGCCAGGTCGAGATGGGAAGTATCGACCACGACCGGCTCGATGCGCGGCCGTTCTTCGGCCTCGAGCAGGTCGGCACCCACCGGCGCCAGTCGCCAGCCGGTTTCGCTGTCGACCGGCTCATCGGGTTCCGGCTGCGGCGGTTTCCGGGCTTCCGCGCTGGCGATCGCGCCGGCGCGTGCCATTGCCATCAGATACTTCTGCGCGGTGGCGTCGTCGACGTCGCGCTTGACAACGTGGCGATCGCCGTCGAACAGGCGCCGGATGCGGGTCTCGTCGCTCTTGAACAGGGCGGCCAGGCGCGCGACGACCTGCTCTTCGTGCTGACCGTCGCCCATCTCGCCGTCGAAAACGATGTCGTATCGTGCGTCGCCCATGTCGCGCTTCCACAGCCCGGTCGCGTCAGTATAGCGAGGCGCCGGCAGGCCTCGCCACGGGGCTTGTCGGGCGGATCAGGCCGCGCCGGCGGTCGCGGGGACCGCGTCGCCGTCGTCGAGGTATCGCAGCAGCAGTGCAAAGGCGGCCGCGTCGGCGCCGAGCTGAGGTGGTGCGGGCAGCGTGACCCGGTGACCGGAGCCCGGTGCCACGTCGATGCTGCGGCCGTCGAGCGTCCGGAGGTCGCTCACGGCCAGGTCCACGTTGCCCTCCGGCGTGACGAGCTCGAGGCGGTCGCCGCGGGCAAAACGGTTCTTGACCTC
>CAZOUC010000212.1:0-5086 GCA_964582825.1 uncultured Enterobacteriaceae bacterium
CAGTACCTGCTGCTCGGCTGCCAGGGTGCTATCGCCGCCGCCGGCGCTGGCGTCGGCAGACCCCTCGGCGCCGCTCTCCTCCATCGACTCGAGCAGGTCGTCGAGGCTGGGCTCCATGCCGCCGGCCCCGGCGCCGGCGCTCGATTCGAGGGCGACGTCGTCGCTGGCGGCACCGTCCGCGCCTCCGGCTTCGTCGCTGGTTTCCAGCGCGATGTCCTCGCTGGGCGGTGCCGCATCGCCGCCGTCGGCGCCTTCACCGCCCGCGCCCGCCTGTCCCGGAGCGCCGGCGGCACCGGTGTCGGCACCGCGCTCGGCAGCGGCACTGCCGTCGGAGCCTGAACCTGGCGTGCGCTGCGAGCCGCGCGGCGCTCCCGAGGGCATCGAGGCGCCACCGGACGGCATCGAGGCTCCGCCCGAGGGCATCGACGCACCGCCGGCCGGCGACGGCGAGCCCGACGACGACGGCGAGCTGCTGCCAGGACTGCTCGGGCTGCTGGAACTGCTCGACGAACTGCTCTGCTGCTCGCGGCATGCGCCGAGCAGCAGGCTCGCCGTTACCAGCGCCAGCCCGGCCAGTCTTGAAGCCTTGCCCATCACGAAGCGCCCTCAGTAATAGAATTCATAGCGTTGCAGAACCGCCTGCGTCTCGACACTCTCGCCGTTGACGAAGCGCGGCCGGAAGCGTGTATCCCGGACCTGACGCCTGGCCTGGTTGGCCCAGCGATCGCTGTCCGCCGGCTCCGCTTCGACCACACGCACATCGCGGCTGCGGCCGTACTCGTCGACGTCGAATTCGACCAGCAGGTAACCCTTGCCGGTATATGGACCGGATCCGTCTCGGAACCGGGTCTCGTCGAAGATGTTGTTGGTCGGCAAAGCCACCGGATTGCCGAACAGTTGCTGCATCGCCTCGCCCTCGGGGTCCGTCAGCGTCAGGCGCTCGATGGCCTCGTCGTAGGTGGCAAAAGCGGATTGCCGCTGGTTGAACAGCAGGTACCAGTCCGCCAGGTCGACGATTGCCCGGGTGCGCTGCTTCTCGCTGACCGCTTCATGTTCCAGGTAGATGTCCCGAATCGCCTCCAGTGCCTCCTTGCCCGAGGAATAGCCGTTGGGGAGAAAGCGGCCGGGCTTGTCGAGATCGCCGGACATCACGCGCTCGAAGCTGCCGCTGCCCGCGTTGCCGCGCGAGGTTCCCGCGTACATCGACAGGTAGTAGTCCACCAGGGCGCGCTTGCGCAGTGGCTCCGCGAGGCGGATGTCGCGGTCGCCGAAGTTGACCGCCATGATCCGCGCCGTCGAGTTGAACAGGCTGCGTGCCGTCACCAGGTGGTTGAGTGGCGACTCGGATACCGATTCCGAGAAGGCCCGCAGGTGCCAGCCGGCCAGTTTCTCGATGGCCGGCAGCCGTCGGGGATCGTTGCTCGGGTAATTGTAATTGTGCAGCTGGGCCATGAAATGGTAGGCGTTGTTCACCGCTTCCCAGTCGCCCATCGCGACGTGGCTTTCGATCAGCTCTTCCAGGATCGGAATGCCATTGAGGTTGAACAGGCCCTCCTGGATCCGACCGATGTGAATCGCGCGCCGGAATGCACCGATCGCCTCCTCATGGCGACCTGCGGCCTGGTAAACCTGTCCCAGACCCAGAAGCTGCTCGCCGACCGACGGGACGTATGCGCCGTACAGGCCTTCGAGGCGCCGGATTTCGCCCTGGTAGCGTTCGATTGCCCGTTCGAGCAGGCGCTGCTGCTGCAGCACGGCCGCTGCGGCGTCCGTGATCTGGTCACCGTCCGGCCCGGCAAGATCGTCGGGCGCCGCTGTGGGCAACAGCAGGTCGGCCTGCCCGCTTGCGGGCTCCGGGTCGACGCCGGCCCCGGTCGAGGCTTGCGGTGCCGTGTCCGCGGCCTTCGCCATCGGCGCAGCGGCGGCCAGCAGAACCGCCAGGATGACCGCCGTCCTGGCGGCGGATTCGAGCGAGAACGCGTGCATCGTCGAGCGTGTACCTCCTGACCCCATGCTGGACAGATCGGCGCTGTCGTGAAGTCGACTCCGTTATACCAGATTCTGACAACGGACCCGGCGGCCCGTTCCGCCTCCGCCGTCACCGGTGAACGGCCCTTCAGGATGCACGGCGGACCTTGTCGACGCAATCGTCTGACGGCACATTGCGGTTCAATACAGTACGTACAGGCGGCGTGGACGGTTCGCCGACCACGCCTGGGGGGCGCTGCGTGCAAGGGGACAGGGACGGCAGCGAAGGGCAGCAAGGCCGCGCGGTGGGCTTTGCTCTGGCCTCGGTGGCCTGCTGGTCGACGGTCGCGACGGCCTTCAAGCTCGCCCTGCGCGGCATGGACGTCTATCAGTTGCTGCTGGTCGCGCACCTGACGGCGGCGCTTGCGCTGCTGGCGATCACCGTTCTGCGCGGTCGTCTGGGGGCTCTATGGCCGCTGCTGCGCGAGCGCGGTCTGACCTGCCTGCTGCTCGGACTGCTGAATCCGGTCGCCTACTACCTGGTGCTGTTCGCCGCCTACGACCGGCTGCCGGCGCAGGTCGCGCAGCCGCTCAACTACACCTGGGCCATTGCGCTGGCCCTGCTCAGTGTGCCCCTGCTGGGGCAGCGCATCGCCGGCCGCGACTGGATCGCTGCGGCCGTCGCCTACGCGGGCGTCGTGGTCATCACCGCGCAGGGGGGCATCGGCGGCGAGGACCTGGACCCGCTCGGCATCCTGCTCGCCCTGGGCAGTACCCTGCTGTGGGCTGTGTACTGGATCGCGAACACGCGCGTTTCGGGAGACGCCCAGCTGCGCCTGACCCTGAACTTCCTGCTGTCGCTGCCGGTAACCGTGCTGATCGCGGCGCAGTTCTCCGCAGCACCGCAACCGCCTGCCGCGGCACTCGCCGCGGCGATCTGGGTGGGCCTGCTGGAGATGGCCATTCCGTTCGTGACCTGGCAGCTTGCTCTGAACCTGTCCAGCAACACCGCGCGGGTCGGCAACCTGATCTTCCTGTCGCCCTTTCTCTCGCTGCAGCTGATTCACTTCGTCCTCGACGAGCCGGTCCGGCCCGCGACCTATCTCGGCCTCGTGCTGATTCTGGCCGGCCTGCTGCTGCAGCGCCGCTGACGGTGTCGGGACAAGCGGCTCCGCGCCTTCTACAATCCACGCCGTCTTCTACCGGGAAACGCGTACATGAGAGTCCGTTACCTGCCTGCGATCGTCCTGGCCGGCCTGCTGCTGACTAGGGGCACGGCGCCAGCGTACAGTCTGACCTTCGGCCTGCCGGCGGAAGGCGACGACCTGGTCGGTGACACCCTGACGATCCGCAGCACTTTCGAAGGGACGTTACCGCGCTACGCGCGGGCCTACGGCCTGGGGTACCGGGAAATCCTCGCGGCCAATCCGGGGGTCAACCCCTGGGTGCCGGGCGAGGGCACCGAGGTGCTGCTGCCGCTGGCCTTTCTGCTGCCCGAGGCCGAGCGCAGCGGAATCGTCCTGAACCTCGCCGAGCTGCGCCTGTACTACTTCCCGCCGGGCGGCGACCGGGTGCTGAGCTATCCGATCGGGATCGGCCGCGAGGGCTGGCAGACGCCGGTGATGCAGGCACGGGTGACGGCGAAGATCGAGAATCCGAGCTGGACTCCGCCCGAGTCGATCCGCCTCGAGCACGCCGCGGCGGGCGACCCGCTGCCCGGCGTGGTGCCGCCGGGACGCGACAATCCCCTAGGCCGCTACGCGATTCAGCTCGACATCCCGGGCTACTTCCTGCACGGCACCAACAAGCCGCTCGGCGTCGGCATGCGCATCAGCCACGGCTGCGTGCGCCTGTACCCGGAGGACATCGAGGAACTGGTCTACAAGGTATCGAGCGGCACCCCGGTACAGATCGTCAATCAACCGGTCAAGGCCGGCTGGCACCGCGGAGCGCTGTATCTGGAGGTGCATGAACCGCTGGAGGAGGAGCAGGCGTCATTCGACGCGCTGGAAGCGGCGCGGGAAGCCGTCGCGCGGGCCCTGGTCCGGCGCGACGTGCCGGTCGACGAAGACCGGCTTCTGGCGGCGGCCACCGAGGCGAGGGGTGTGCCGGTACGGGTGTCACCCGCACTGGCGGTGGTCGAGCCGAAACCCTAGCGGGTTACTTGCGGCAGCATTCCTCGGCCATCCGGGTGACCGACTCGACGGCCTCGTCGGCGCTCTGCTTGGCCATGCGCGCGGTGCTGGCGGCGCTGTCAGCGGTCGACTGGGCGCGGCTGGCAGCGGCCTTGGCGTCATTGGCGGTGCGCTCGACCTGGTCGAGGCGCGACTTCAGCGCGTCCATCTCTTCCTGATTGGCACAGCCGCTGATTCCGGCGAGTGCGACGCAAGCCGCGACGATCGCGGTTCCCTTCATGATCTGGCGCATGGGTGTTGGCTCCTTGGTGGAAATTTTCCCTGATCGGGCTGCCTGGGCAGCAGCAGGTATTCTGGCACAAAACCGACAGGCGGCAAATGAGATCGCTGTGACTTAGTCGCGCTGGCGACCGATCAGCGACAGGCACAGCGTGACCTGCTGCGCGAAATGACAGAAGGACGCGTAGTCCTCGTCGTCGATGGGCCGCGCGCTAGGAGCCCGGTCCGCGTACAGGCAGGCGACGGTGCGCCGGGCCAGGCGGATCGGCGCGAGCATGCAGCCGTTGCCGCTGCAGAAGGCATGCAGTTCGGCGCCGACTTCTCCGGCGGTCGCAGGGGCGTGACGCGCGTCGAACCAGACCGGTGCGTTCGTGGACAGGGCTCGCTGCAACAGGCCCGTTGCGGACCCGATCGGAAAGCGGAATCCACCGCTCCAGGCGTCGCTGTCGTCGCCGAGGAAGAAGCGGCCGATGACCGTCTCGCGCCGTGCATCGATCAGCGCCGTGACGGCCTCCTCATAGGCGTCTTGCGTCGTCGCGAAGCCCGACTTGTACACCCCGTTATTGACCGTGTGGTAGATCCGCTCGTTCACCGCGTCGATCTCACCGTGGAGCGGCTCGGGGTGGAAATCGGCCGTGTTCCCGGTGATCCCGTCGAAGGACGAGTTGAGCATGCGGATGATCTCCGCGCTTTCATTCGAGACG
>CAZOUC010000212.1:5096-5325 GCA_964582825.1 uncultured Enterobacteriaceae bacterium
ATGGCGAGCCCGCGGTGGATGCCTTCCATCGCCGTGTGAATGACCTGGTTGAAGTCGGGCTGTTCGGCCATCATCGCGGTCAGCTCGCGCAGCACGCGCAGCTGCAGGGACTCGTCCGGCCTTCGCGGTGTCGCGGCGGCGGGCGCCGGCGGCGCAGCTCGCGGCACCTGCACCGTTTCGACGGGCAGGAATTCGTGCAGAGCCTCGGCGCCGTAGCAGGCAGCGAGCT
>CAZOUC010000213.1:0-3965 GCA_964582825.1 uncultured Enterobacteriaceae bacterium
GGTCCATGAACTGCGAGAGCTGGCTGGAACCGAAGAACTCCTTGACGGCCGCCGCGACCGGCTTGGCGTTGATCAGGTCCTGCGGCATCAGGCCTTCGGCCTCGGCCAGGCTCAGGCGCTCCTTGACGGCGCGCTCGACGCGCACCAGGCCGACGCGGAACTGGTTCTCGGCCATTTCACCGACCGAGCGGACGCGGCGGTTGCCGAGGTGGTCGATGTCGTCGACGTGGCCCTTGCCGTTGCGGATGTCCACCAGGGTCTTGAGCACCGCGACGATGTCCTCGCGGCTCAGGACGCCTTCACCTTCCTCGGAGTCGATGCCGAGGCGGCGGTTGAACTTCATCCGGCCGACGTCGGAGAGGTCGTAGCGCTCCTGCGAGAAGAACAGGTTGTTGAACAGGTTCTCGGCCGCTTCCTTGGTCGGCGGCTCGCCCGGGCGCATCATGCGGTAGATTTCGACCAGGGCTTCGAGCGCGGACCGGGTCGGGTCGTTGCGCAGGGTCTCGGACAGGTAGGCGCCTCGGTCCAGGTCGTTGGTGTACAGGGTCTCAAGGCGCGTTACGCCCTGCTCTTCGAGCTTGCCGAGCAGGTCTGCGGTGAGCTCGGAGTTGCACTCGGCCAGAACCTCGCCGGTCTCCTCGTTGACGACGTTCTTCGCCAGCGCACGGCCGACCATGTATTCCTCGTTGACTTCGAGGCTGCGCAGGCGGGCCTTTTCCATCTGGCGGATGTGGCGCGCGGTGATGCGGCGACCCTGCTCGACGATCATCTCGCCCTTGGCGTCGGTGATGTCGAACTTGGCGACCTCACCGCGCAGGCGCTCGGCGACCAGCTCGAGCTTCCACTTGCCGTCCTTGGTGCGGTTGAAGACGTTGAAGTCGAAGAACATCTCGAGCATTTCTTCGTCTTCGTAGCCGAGCGCGCGCAGCAGGATCGTCGCCGGCAGCTTGCGGCGGCGGTCGATGCGCACGAACACCTGGTCTTTCGGGTCGAACTCGAAGTCGAGCCAGGAACCGCGGTAAGGGATGACCCGCGCGTTGTAGAGCAGCTTGCCCGACGAATGGGTCTTGCCCTTGTCGTGATCGAAGAATACGCCCGGTGAACGGTGCAGCTGCGAGACGACCACGCGCTCGGTGCCGTTGATGATGAAGGTGCCGTTCTCGGTCATCAGGGGGATTTCCCCCATGTAGACTTCCTGCTCCTTGATGTCCTTGATGGTGCGGTTGCTCGACTCCTTGTCGTAGATGATCAGGCGCACCTTGACGCGCAGCGGCACGGCGTAGGTGACACCACGCAACTGGCACTCCTTGACGTCGAATACGGGCTTACCCAGGGCGTAATCGACGTACTCGAGAGCGGCATTGCCCGAGTAGCTGACGATCGGGAAGACGGAACGGAACGCGCCGTGCAGGCCGATGTCCTGGCGCTCAGCAGCCGAGAGGTCGGCCTGCGTGAACTGCCGGTAGGAATCCAGCTGGATCGCCAGGAGGAACGGGGTCTCCATTACCTCCGGCAGCTTGCCGAAATCCTTGCGAATTCGTTTCTTTTCCGTGTACGAGTAAGCCATGGTGGTCCTCAGCCTAGGGTTCCGGGCGGTCAGGGCCGCGCCGGGCCGAAGCCCGGAGCACGGCAAAGGCCGAAGGACCTGAGTCCCCCGGCCTTAGTTCCGGCGGGCCGCAGGGCGCGGCCGCCGGCAGTTGTCGCTGGAGAGCGCAAGTGTCCTTACTTGAGCTCGACGGTGGCGCCCGCTTCTTCCAGCTGCTTCTTGGCCTCTTCGGCTTCTTCCTTGGCGGCGGCTTCCTTGACCGTGGACGGTGCCCCGTCGACCAGTTCCTTGGCTTCCTTCAGGCCCAGGCCGGTGATGGCGCGGACCGCCTTGATGACGTTGACCTTCTTCTCGCCTGCAGCTTGCAGGACGACGTCGAACTCGGTCTTTTCCTCCGCCGGAGCGGCGTCGTCGCCGCCGCCGGCAGCGACCGGTGCAGCGGCTACGGCGGCTGCAGCGGAAACGCCGAACTTCTCTTCCATCGCAGAGACCAGCTCTACGACGTCCATGACGCTCATCTCGGCGATGGCGTTTACGATATCGTCTTTGGACAGTGCCATTTCAGTTCTCCTGAATGTTGAAAAAAGTGCGTGTTGCCGTCCCTCAGGCTGCCTGCTGCTTCTGATCACGTACCGCGGCAACGACGCGGACCGCACGGCCCGGAATGTCGTTGAACGTACGTGCCAGTTTTTCGACCGGCGCCTTCATCACCGCCAGCAGCATCGACAGCGCTTGTTCGCGCGTCGGCAGCTTGGCGAGGGCGTCAATCTGCTCGGCACCCATCAGGCGGCCACTTACCGCCAATGCCTTGATCTCGAAAGCCTGCGTTTGCTTCGCAAAATCCTTGAAGATCCGCGCTGCCGCACCGGGGTCCTCCATCGAGAACGCCAGCAGACTCGGACCGACCAGGGCTTCGTTGATGCACTCGAAATCGGTGCCTGCAACGGCGCGCTTGGCCAGGGTGTTGCGCACGACGCGCATGTTCACCTGGGCCTCGCGGGCCTGCTTACGAAGCGCAGTCATGTCCGAAACGCTGACACCACGAGCGTCGGCGATGACGACAGACAGAGCATTGGTGGCGGTCTCATTGACCTCGGCCACGATGGCCTTCTTGTCTTCGAGTCCTAGTGCCACTGGATGGTCTCCTGGTTCTGCCCCGGTGTTGCCGGCAGGGATCTGGCCCCTGCCAGGACACTCCGGGACGTTTCACTTGTCCACGCTCGGCAAAGCCTCCCGTGAACACCTCTGGCGACTGCCCAACCAGATGTTTCGGTTGGGGTTTTCGCCATCTGCGTAGGCCCGCATGTGCGGCTTAACCCGGCCACCTGCCCGCCGAGGCGGGCATCTCGTCCCTGAGCGCAGGCTGACGTTCCGTATCAGCCCGCAGGTGGTCAGGACCTACGGTCTTTGATGGCCCCGGCACATGGCCGGAACCCCAAAGTTCTTCAGATCTCGAGGCTCGCCTGGTCGATGGCGAGGCCCGGACCCATGGTCGTCGACAGGGTCACCTTCTTCACGTAGGCGCCCTTGGAAGACGACGGCTTGGCTTTTTTCAGATCGCCGATCAGGGCTTCGAGGTTTTCCTTGACGGCTTTCGCCTCGAATCCGATCTTGCCGATGGCACCGTGGATGATGCCGTTCTTGTCGGTGCGGTACCGCACCTGGCCGGCCTTGGCGTTCTGCACGGCGGTGGTCACGTCCGGCGTGACGGTGCCGGTCTTCGGGTTCGGCATCAGGCCGCGCGGACCGAGAATCTGGCCCAGCTGGCCGACGACCCGCATCGCGTCCGGCGATGCGATGACGACGTCGAAATCCATCATGCCGCCCCTGACCTGCTCGGCGAGATCTTCCAGGCCGACCATGTCGGCACCGGCTTCCTTCGCCGCGTCGGCGTTGGCGCCTTGCGTGAACACGGCAACCCGGACGGTCTTGCCCGTGCCGTGCGGCAGCGTGGTCGCGCCGCGAACCTGCTGGTCCGATTTACGCGGGTCGACGCCGAGATTCACGGCAACGTCGATCGACTCGCTGAACTTGACCTTCGACAGCTTGTTCAGCAGATCGACGGCTTCGTCGATCGCGTACAGCTTGCCGGCTTCGATTGCCTCGCGGATTTCCCGCTGGCGCTTGGTCAGCTTGGCCATCAGTCAAGACCCTCCACGTCGATGCCCGCAGAACGCGCGCTGCCCGCGATCGTGCGCAGGGCGGCGTCCATGTCGGCCGCGGTCAGGTCCGGCATCTTCACGTTGGCGATCTCCTCGAGCTGCGCGCGCGTGACCTTGCCCACCTTCTGGGTGTTGGGGTTTGAGCTGCCGCTGGCAACACCGGCGGCTTTCTTCAGCAGAATCGACGCCGGCGGCGTTTTCTTGATGAAGGTGAAGCTGCGGTCCGCGTACACCGTGATGACCACCGGAATCGGCAG
>CAZOUC010000213.1:3975-5311 GCA_964582825.1 uncultured Enterobacteriaceae bacterium
TGCCCTGCGTCTCGGCGTTGAACGCCTTGCAGAACTCCATGATGTTGACGCCGTGCTGGCCGAGCGCCGGTCCCACCGGGGGACTGGGGTTCGCCTGACCGGCCTTGACCTGCAACTTGATGTAGGCCTGTACTTTCTTCGCCATGACTGGCACTCCTCTCGTGGGTGCTTAGCGCCTCGGAGGCAGACCTGCGTCCCCTCGTCTTCGGCTCCCCGGCGGCGGACTCATCCCGCCGCCCTCCGTTTTCAATGGGGCCACGTTTTCAATGGGGCCAGGTTCAATTGAATTTCAATCGAACCTGGCCCTATTGATTGGTCGTCAGGCTTTTTCGACCTGGGTGAAGTCGAGCTCCACCGGCGTCGATCGCCCGAAAATCAATACCGCCACCTTGAGGCGGCTCTTGTCGTAGTCGACTTCCTCGACCACGCCGTTGAAGTCGTTGAACGGCCCGTCGACGACGCGGACCATTTCGCCGGCCTCGAACAGATGCTTCGGCTTCGGCTTTTCAACGCCTTCCTCGACGCGCTGCAGGATCGCCTCGGCTTCCTTCTCGGTGATCGGCGACGGCTTGTCGGCCTTGCCGCCGATGAACCCCATGACCCGCGGCGTTTCCTTCACCAGGTGCCAGGTCTGGTCGTCGAGCTCCATCTGCACCAGTACGTACCCCGGGAAGAACTTGCGCTCGCTCTTGCGCTTCTGACCGGCGCGCATTTCCACTACTTCTTCCGTCGGCACCAGGATTTCGCCGAAGCGGTCCTGCATACCGGCGCGCTCGACCCGCTCCCGCAGGGACTGCGCGACCTTCTTCTCGAATCCCGAGAAGGCATGGACCACGTACCAGCGCTTTGCCATGTATTGCCTCTTATCCAATGATGCTGGATACGATCCAGCCCAGCAGCGAATCCAGCCCCCACAGGATCAGCGCCATCACCAGAACGACCACGACGACGATCAGGGTCGTCTGCGTCGTTTCCTGCCGGGTCGGCCAGACCACCTTGCGAATCTCCGTTCGCGACGCTTTCGCCAGGTTCCAGAACGCGATGCCCTGGGCCGTCTGCAGCGCGACTGCGATCGCCATGGCAGCGAGCACCAGGATGCCTATGACGCGATACAGCAGGGGCTGCGCCTCGTAATAGACGTTGCCGCCGACCGCCGCGCCGACCAGCAGGACGACGAGGGCCCACTTCGCCCCGTCAAACTGGGTCGATTTCTGTTCTGTATTCGCTTTCATCCAATCTCGGAGCTGCTGCCGGCGCTGGGCGCCTTTCGATACGGCGAACTGGCAGGCCAGGAGGGAATCGAACCCCCAACCTGCGGTTTTGGAGACCGCCGCTC
>CAZOUC010000214.1:0-5307 GCA_964582825.1 uncultured Enterobacteriaceae bacterium
GGACAGGCCGACCAGCCAGGCGGGCATCGTGCGGCTCGCCAGGTAGTAGTCCTCGCGGGTGCTGCGCGCGTACAGCACCGACAGCGCACCGACCAGCAGGAACAGGCCGAAGAACAGCCAGAAGCTCAGCTGCATGATCGATCGGACCCGTCAGGCCACGTGCGCGGCCGGCGCGGACGCTCCGGTCTCGATGAGCCCGGCGTGCAGGGCGCGCACGGCGGTGACGTAGTCGGACTCCGCCACGATGCACTGGATGTCGACCTGGCGGATGCACTGGTGCAGGGCCAGCAGCCGGACCCCGGCACGCGACAGCGTGTTCAGCGTATCGGCCAGCGCCCCGACTTCGTGCATGCGGCTGCCGACGATGGAAATCAGCGCCACCTTGGTGATGGTCACCTCGGCGTCGGGATAACGTTCCTCGAGTGCGCGCACGATCCGCTTGACCGTCTTCAGGCTCGCGTCCACGTAGTGCGTGATGGTATTGGCGTTGAGATCCTTGGTGAGAATCCGAGCGCGGAAGCGCTTGACCGTGGCGATCAGCTCGTGGTCGTAGTCTTCGAGCGCGTCGGTCATGTCCTGGTCGAACAGCTGCAGCGCAAACACGTGGCGCCTGCCGCTGATGATCTCGACCCGCGGTGTATCGCTGCTGTAGTCGCGGGTAAACAGGGTGCCGTCGTGATCCGGCTCGAAGGTGCTCTTGACCCGCAGGGGGATGTCCGCCTGCCGGAGACCCTTGGCGGCCTTCGGGTGGATGGCCTCCATCCCCACGTTGGCGAGCTGGTCGGCAAGATCGTAGTTGGTACGGCCGATGGGCACCACGCGATCGGCACCGACGATACGCGGATCGGCACTGCTGAGGTGGAACTCCTTGTGGATGATCGCCTCGCGCGCGCCGGTCAGTACGGCGATGCGGCTGAAGGTCATTTCGCTGTAGCCGCGGTCGAAGGCCTTCATCAAACCCTCGCTGCAATAGGCGTAGCCGGTCACGACCGGCAGCTCCCGCTCGAAGTCGATGCCGGCCAGACTGTCGAGAATGTGCCGGTCGAGGCTGACGGGGGTATCCCGCCGCCAGCCGCTCAGGTCGACGAAGCGCGCCGCCACACCGCGTTCGCGCAGCAGCGCGACACTGTTCCAGGCGCTGTGCGCCTCACCGAGCGAGGCCAGCATTTCGCGTACCTTGAGCAGGTGCTCGTCGAGCTGGAACTGGCCGAAGCGGCACACCCGCTGCAGGTCGAGCAGGCAGCGACGCAGCCCGTCGATGCGTTCACCGATGAACCGGTCGGCCTCGTCGCACAAGTCACCACGGTCGAACAGATCGGCATTGATCGCCAGCATGTGGTGGCGAAGCGCCTCGAGTGCGGCCTCCCAGTCCTCGTCGGCATCGGCGTTGGCGAACAGCGCATACACCCCGGGCTCCCCGGTACGCTTGTGCTCGAGCAGCCGGTCGGTGATGCCACCGTAGGCCGACACCACGAAGATGCGACGATAGCGGCTGTCCTTGCGGCGCGGACCGCACAGCACGTTGTCGAGCACGGCGTCGAAGCGCGACATCGACGTGCCACCGATTTTTTCGACGGTATGTCCTGCGGTCATCACACCACCCACCGACCGGTCGACAACACCGGCGTGTCCCGTCGAGCCGCAATGTATTCGGGTCGCGGCGCCTGGCCGCTGAACGGTGCCTGCAGCGCGTTGCGCACCGAGTTGTACACGAAGAAGGCGTTGGAGCGCGGCCACGGCGTGATGTTGCCGTTGGATCCGTGCATCGTGTTGCAGTCGAACACCAGCACCGAGCCCGCCGGACCGGTCGCCGGGACGATGCCTCCCGCATCGACCAGTTCGACCAGTTGCGCCTGTCCGGGCACACCGAATTCCTGCTGGCGCAGCGAGGTCCGGTAGTGATTCTCGGGTGTCCGCCCCGTGCAGCTGACGAAGTGTCGATGCGACCCGGGAATCAGCATCAAGGCACCGTTCTCGGGCCGGTTGTCGTTCAGAGTCACGGAGATGCTCAGCGCACGCATCGCCGGCATGCCGTCCTCGACGTGCCAGGTCTCGAAATCCGAGTGCCAGTAGAACTCCCTGCCGGCGAAGCCTGGCTTGTAGTTCAGGCGCGACTGGTGCACGTACACGTCGTCACCGAGCAGATAGGCGGCGATGTCGACCAGCCGCGGGTCGGCAGCCAGGCGGCAGAACACGCGACTGATCTCGTGAATGCGGAAGATCGAGCGCAACTCGCCGCTGCCGGGCTCGCGGATGGCCTCGTCGCGTCGGGTGAGCAGGCGGTCCTTGCGCAGGGCGTCGAGTTCTCGGTTCAGCTCCGCCACCTCGCCGGGCCCGAAGAACTCGGGCAGTACGACGAAGCCGTCGCGCTCGTAGCGGGCCCGCATTGCGTCGTCGACGGGAGCGTCCGCGCTGGCGAGCCCATACACCACGGGATCGGTCCGCGGCAGGAAGCCGGAGGGCTGCCCCCGGCGGGACGGGTAGCGGTCCTGGTGTCTGTCATCCTGACGCAGCCTCGACAGTCCGGCGGTGCTCATGCGTTCACCACCTCCGCATCCAGCGGATACGCGCCCGATTCGTCGTGTACTTCCTTGCCGTTCAGCGGCGGGTTGAACACGCAGGCCATGGTCATCTCGCTGCGTGCCCGCAGGATATGCCGGTCGTGCTTGTCCAGGATGTAGATCGTTCCGGGCCGGATCGGGTACACCTTGCCGTCGTCGATCGTCTCGACTTCGCCCTCGCCGTCGATGCAGTACACCGATTCCAGGTGATTCTGGTAATGCATCGGCGTTTCGGTACCGGCGTAGATCGTCGTAATGTGGAACGAGAAGCCCATCCGGTCGTTCTTCAGCAGCAGCCGGGTGCTTTCCCAGTTGCTGCTCCGTACGCGCCGGTCGCCACCGCGCGCGTCTTCGAGTGTGCGTACTATCATTCGCTCATCCTCCTTGACGGTCTGACTTCAGGACGCGCGCGCCTGCCGCGTGTCCAGCTCCGCGGCAACGCAGCGCTCCAGGACGTCCAGGCCCTCTTCGAGCTCTGCGCGGCTGATCGTCAGCGGCATCAGGCACTTGATGACCTGTCCTTCCGAGCCGCTGGTCTCGATGACCAGCCCTTCCTCGAAGGCACGCGCGGTGATCGCCGAGGCGAGCTCCCCGTTGCGGCATACCAGGCCCTGCATCAGGCCGCGACCGCGTACCGAGAGACTCGAACTGCCGTGCTTCGCGGCTATCCGGCGCAGCCGGCCGGCGACGATCTCCGCCTTGCCGCGGATCTCCTCGGCAAAGCTGTCGTCGCTCCAGTAGTGCTCGAGCGCCGCCCGCGCACAGACGAACGCGTGATTGTTGCCGCGAAACGTGCCGTTGTGCTCGCCGGGTCGCCACTGGTCGAGCTCGCGCTGCATCAGCACGATCGCAAACGGCAGGCCGTAGCCGCTCAGGGATTTCGACATGGTTACGATGTCCGGCCTGATGCCCGACGGCTCGAAGCTGAAGAAGGTACCGGTGCGGCCGTTGCCGGCCTGGATGTCGTCGACGATCAGCACGATCCCGTGCTTGCGGCAGACCTTTTCGAGGGCGCGCAGCCAGCGGTCACTGGCAACGTTGAGGCCCCCTTCGCCCTGCACCGGCTCGACCAGTACCGCGGCCGGCAGGTCGAGACCACTGGAGCGGTCCTTGAGCAGCCGCTCCAGCAGACGCGTGGTGTCGACGTCCGGACCGAGATAGCCATCGAACGGCAGGTGGGTCACGCCGCTGAGCGGAATCCCCGACGCACCGCGATGGTGCTCGTTGCCCGTTGCGGCCATTGCACCGAGCGATACACCGTGAAAGCCGTTGGTGAACGCGACGATATTGTGTCGACCGGTCGCGCGCCGGGCGATTTTCATCGCCGCCTCGACAGCGTTGGTGCCGGTCGGGCCGGTGAACTGAACGACGTAGTCGAGGCCGCGGGGCTCGAGAATGATGCGGTTCAGCGCCTCGAGAAAGCCCGCCTTGGCTTCCGTCTGCATATCGAGCCCGTGGGTGATGCCGTCCTTCTCGATGTAATCCAGCAGCGCCTTCTTGAGCACGGGATTGTTGTGCCCGTAGTTCAGGGTGCCCGCGCCAGCCAGGAAGTCGAGATAACGCCGCCCGTCCTCGTCGAACAGGCAGGCGCCGCGTGCCGTGGCAAAGGTGCAGGGGAAGGAGCGCGAGTAACTGCGCACTTCCGATTCGAGTTGGCTGAAAGGATTGTCCATCATGAGTCTCCGTTATCTCCGGCAATGGGTTTGACAGGGCCGACGCGCAGCAGAAGTTCGCTGTCGTGCGCGCCCTCGAAATGCAGATCGCGATCGAACAGGGTCGACGATTCGACCGGCGCGCCGTGTCGGCGCGCGAAGGCGTGGAACAGCGCCGTCGACGGGCGGTTGTCGGGCGTCACGGTCGTCTCGAGATAGCGCAGGTCGCGCAGGCCGCGCCGCTCGAAGATGGCATCGAGCATGCGCCCCGCCAGTCCGCGGCCGCGCGCATCGTCGTGCACCGCGACCTGCCAGACGAACAGGGTGTCCGGCCGCGCCGGCAGGCGGTAGGCCGAGATGAAGCCGAGCAGTCGCTCTGCGTCCGTCGCCGCAATCGACGTGGCCGCGAAGTGCGTGCAGTGCAGCAGGTTGCAGTAGCGCGAGTTCGGATCGAGCGGCGGACAGGCCTGCACCAGGCGGAACAAGGCCGGGCCGTCGCTCGTTCGCGGCTGCCGCAGTTCGATGCCGGGGTGCCCGGCTGGCATCTCGCCGTCGACGGGTCCGGACGCATCCGAGACGTACAGAGCTGAATGGTTCATCGCGATTTTCTATTGCCCTCTAAGCAGTTTTTCAGGTACAAGCGAAGCGTCGGCCGGACCTGATCCGGCCAAACGTCTGAATTTTGCCCTTTTTTGGAGCGGATTGCTCTGAAACAGGGCGCTAGTATGCCAGCAACTTATATTGAGCTGCAAGTTTATCCTTTGAGAGCACTTGGGCCCGGGCTCGCCAGCCCCTATCATTCGGGCGCTTACCGACCGCCGCGCAGGACGTAAAAGGGAACACAAGGTCATGGAACGATTCTGCTTTCGCCGCCGCCAGGACGGCGGCGGCACCGCGCCGCTGGCCAGCTGGGGCATGGACTCGGAGTACGGCGTCCTGCACGACGTACTCATTGGTCCCATGGACCACTATCGCTGGCAGACCGGCAACGCCATGGCGCGCCGGGCCATGCGCCTGGGCCGCCAGTTCGACCCGGAACTGGCGCGACGTCAGTACCACGAGATGCTGGACGCCTACCGCAGCGCCGGCGTGAC
>CAZOUC010000215.1:0-5303 GCA_964582825.1 uncultured Enterobacteriaceae bacterium
GTCGCTGCCCTGTTCGGGCAAGGCGCTGCGTACGTGGATCACGCCGGCCGCGGCCTCGCTGCCCCACAGGGCGCTCTGCGGTCCGCGCAGCACTTCCAGACGGCCGATCCGGTCGTTGAGCAGGTGGGCGAAGTTGAATTCGTTGGCCTGGGCCGGATCGTTGGCAATGACGCCGTCGATGAACACCAGTACATGATTGGCCTCGGCGCCGCGCAGGCGCAGCTGCGTCTGGCTGCCGATTCCCCCGGCGCGGCTCACGGCCACGCCGGGCACCGAGCGCAACACGTCGGAGAGCGCGAGGACCTGCCGGTCCTGCAGTTCCTCTGCGGACAGCACGCTCGCGCTGCCGCCGTACAGGTCCGCGTCGACGGGCAGTCGGGAGCCGCTGACGATGACGGTTTCAATGGTGTCGTCGCCGACGGCGACGCTGGCCAGGCCGATGGCTGCCAGGCTGAATGCAAGTCGAGTACGCATGACGTTTCCCCAATCGATTCGAGAGAATTGGGGAGGGTTCGTGGGACACGGATACAGGTACAACAGGATCGCGAACCACCGATGGAGCCCTCCGCAACATCGTGATCACCAGTGTGGCCGGTATCGGGCTCGCGACGTGCGTCGCTTACCGTTGCGGGGGCAGCGCAGGATTCTCACCTGACTTCCCGATTAATCCCCGGAGGGAACCCAACTGGCAGACAGAGTGTAACGCGGCCGGCTGCAGCCGGGGTGCGAATCAACGGGCGGCTTGATCTGGCGCATGATGCGGCCAGTCGTAGCCGGCGCGCTCGACGACGGTGCGGGCCGTTGCGCTGCGCAGGAAGGTCATGAACGCCGCTGCCGTCGTGTTGTCGTCGGCGCGGCGCAGGCGCACGGCGTCCTGGCGCAGCGGCTCGTACAGCTGCGGCGGCGCCAGCCAGAAGGCCCCGCGCGCCTGCTCCGGCAGGGTCAGCAGCTGAGAGAGCGCGACGATGCCGAGTTCGGCGTTGCGGGTATGCACGAAGGCGAAGGCCTGGCCGACGTTCTCGCCGAGTACCAGTTTCGGTGCCGCGACCGCGTCGGCATCGAGAGCCTGCAGCAACTGCCGGGCCGCCGCGCCGTAGGGGGCCAGCGCCGGGTTGGCGATCGCCAGACGGCGATAGGCGCCGTCACGCAGGCGCCCGGGGCCGACCGCCGCTGCGCCCGGTTCCCACAGTACGATGCGGCCGATCGCGTAGGTGAATCGCGATCCCGGCGAGGCGAGACCACGGGCTTCGAGGCGAGCCGGGTGCGCCCGGTCGGCGGCCAGGAACAGGTCGAACGGCGCGCCGTTGAGGATCTGCGCGTACAGCTTGCCGGTCGATCCGGTAGACAGCCGCAGCCGGTGGCCACTGTCCGCCTCGAAGCGAGCCTGCAGCGTCTCGACTGTGGTCTTGAAGTTGGTGGCCACCGCCACCTGCAGGTCGGCGGCGCGCAGCGGCAGCGCCAGCAGCAGGACGGCCAGGCCGGGCAGCGACCGCGGGTGCCGGCGACGACCGCTCACAGCAGGTCGTGATCGATCAGGTAGGTGATCACCACCTTGATCAGGTAGCCGAGCACGCCGAGACCGAGCGCCAGGAACAGGATCGCGGTGCCGAAGCGCCCGGCGTCGTGCTTGCGCGCGAGGTCCCAGACGATGAAGGCCATGAACAGGATCAGGCCGCCGACGCCCAGCCGCAGGCCCCAGGTGGACACGAACTGTTCCAGCTCGACGTTCATCCGCCGGCGAACCGGGACCAGGTGATCGGCACCCAGATCGCCCAGAAGGTGACCAAGGTCATGAACACGCCGGCCGAGCCCAGGTCTTTCGCCTGGCCCGACA
This sequence comes from uncultured Enterobacteriaceae bacterium, assembly GCA_964582825.1. GTDB lineage: Bacteria > Pseudomonadota > Gammaproteobacteria > Pseudomonadales > UBA5518 > CAZOUC01. The sequence continues at coordinate 1,835 of CAZOUC010000215.1, forward strand.
GCGGGTGCCGGTGGGTGCTGATGCGGTCGACGATGGTCTCGATCGCCGAGTTGAACATCTCCGCCATCAGGACAAGGCCGCAGGCGAGCAGCAGCAGCGCCAGTTCGACGGCGGTTTCAGCGACGTAGAAGGCCAGCGGTCCGAAAAACACGAACAGCAGGCAATGGATGCGGAAAGCCGTCTCGCTGTGCCAGGCGGCGCGGATGCCGCGCATCGAGTAGTGAAAGGCGTCGACCACGTGCATCGCGCCGCCGCGGCTCGGCTTGTACATGGCCTCGCGCGCGTCGTGGCGGTCATCGTGCTGTGGTCCAGGGGCGTCGTTCATGGCGCGTTGTTGTCACTCGGTTGACCGATTCGCGAACAGTGTATGGCGTTTTGGTTACGGGAAGTCGTCCGCCTCACGCGGCGGCCGGTGCAGCCTGCGACGACAGCCGGTCGGCCAGTGCGGCCGAGGGCATCGGTTTGCCGAAGGCCCAGCCCTGGCCATAGCTGACGCCGGCTTCGATCAGCGCGTCCCGCTGCTGTACGTTCTCGACCCCTTCGGCGACCACCCGCAGGCCCAGGTCGCGCGCAATGGCGGTGATGTGAGGAATCAGCGAGGACTTGATGCTGCCGTCCTCGACTTCGTTGACGAAGCTGCGGTCGATCTTCAACAGGGTGCACTGCACCTTCTTCAGATGGTTCAGGTTGGCGTAGCCGGTACCGAAGTCGTCGATGGCGATCTGGAAGCCGCCTCCGAGCAGGGTGCGCAGGTGATCCTGGGCATCCTTGCCCTCCAGGTACTCGTCCTCGGTGATCTCCAGCACCAGCTGGAACCGCGTGCGGGCCGCGTAGTCGTCGCGTACCAGCGCGGCGGTTTCGTTGCGGACCAGGTCCTGCGGGAAGATGTTGAAGCCGACGCGGAAACCGTCGGGCAGGTTGCGCCGTGCGTCGAGGTCGTCGAGAGCCTGGTCCATCAAGGCGACCGTAAACGGCCAGCTCAGACCCAGCTCGCGGATCACGGGAATGAAGCGATCGGGAAACACCGGCCCGCGGTGGTCGGCGAAGCGGGCGAGCACCTCGCAGCCGACGATGCGGCCGGTCCGCAGCTCCACGATCGGCTGGTACTGCGCGAAGAAGCAGCCGCTGGCGAATCCGCGGCGGATGCGCGCGGTCAGCGAGCGGCGCCGGCGCAGCACGGCACGGGCACCGAGTCCGGCGAGTACGCCGGCCAGGGTGCCGATGACGCCGAACAGCACCAGGATCGTGTCGTATCGGCGCAGCAGGTGGTTCCAGCTGCCCTGCAGCGCGAGGCAGTAGGTCTGCTCCGGGACGCAGTCGAGATAGCCGAGCGTCAACAGACCGGCGGCCGTCAGGTCGCGACGCTCGAGCAGGGCCGCGTCGCCGGCGATGGGGCGCAGCGCGTCGCCGCGGCGCAGCAGCAGGGCCCAGCTGGGATCCCAGGCCAGCAGTTGGCCGATGCGCTCCGAGTGCAGGACGACGTTGTAGCGGTCGTTGCGGATGATCGTTGCCGGGAACCGCTCGTCGAACAGGGCCAGCGGGATCTGTTGCCAGACCTGGTTGCCGTTCAGGAGTTCGTAGTCGGGTTCCGGATCGACATAAGGGGTTGGCAGCTTGCCGCGCCCGGTGGTGCAGACGAGTTGGTCGTCGACGAAGAAGCCGACGTCGCGGACGAACCAGCCTTTGAACAGCACGCGGTGCATGGCGGTCAGGTTGTCGTCGAAGCTGCCGTCGGCGGTCACGCCGCAGCCCTCGTAGGGCAGTGCGTTGAGCTCTTCGAGGGCGACGTTGGTCTCGTCGATGATGCGTGTCAGGTCGCTGAGCGCCTGCTCGGCGTGGCTTGCCTGGGCGTTCCGGTAATCGCCGAGCGCCAGCAGCAGCAGCGCTGCGAACAGCAGCAGTGCCGACAGCACGGCGATCGCCGCAATGAGCAGCCGATCGCGTGTGTTGAGGCGCTCCGGCGTCATCGGGATTGCGGAATGCCGCGCTCCGTTACCAGCGCAGCACGTGGTGACGCCCGTCGCCGCGGTCCTTGACGACGGGAAGGCCCTGGCGGCGCAGGCAGTCGAGCAGCTTGTGGCTGTCCGGCAGGTTCAGGAAGTCGCCGACCGGCACGCGCTCGCGGACGCTGCACAGGGCGAGCTTGATCGGATCCCAGTGGTGGCGGCCGTCGCGGACCAGTACGCTGCTGGCGTGCATCGGAAACGCCCAGCGCTGTTCCGGCCGTTCGATGCCCTTTTCCAGCACCAGTTCGTCGGCCGCGATCCGGATCACGTGGCGCCGGCTCTGTCGCCTGTTGACGTAGTACAGGGTCGTGCCGAGTGCGAGCAATTCGACGCCGGCGAAGGGCAGCACGACCCAGGCGCCGAGCAGTGCGAGACCGACGTTGGACGGGATCAGCCACGCGCAAAGCACCAGCAGGAACAGCTGATTCTGGCGCCAGGTTGCGGACCGGTTCGGCTGCGCGACGATCAGCTGGTGATCGCTCTCCCGGGACTCACTGACCACAACGCGCACTCCGCCGAACTCGCCCGGGCAAGAATAGCAGCAGGCGAGGGGCGGAGTCGAGCAGTCGGCGGTCAGCCGTGGCGGACCTCGATACGGCGCGGCTGCACTTCGGCGCGCTTCGGGATCGACACGGTCAGTACGCCGTCCTTCAGACCGGCATTGATGCCGTCGATGTCCAGTTCCTGGCTCAGCGAGAAGCTGCGCCGGTAACGTTTCAGGCGTACGTCCGCGTACAGGGCTTCGATGCCCTCCTGCAGGTCGAAGTGCGTGTCGCCCTCGATCGTCAGGGTGTCGCGGTCGACCTTCAGGTGCAGGTCCTCGCGGGCCACGCCGGGCAGGTCCGCGTACAGCGTGATGCCGCCCTCGTTCTCGTAGATGTCGACGGCGGGTCGCATGACCTGATCGACCTGCTCGCCGCGCGCCGCGGGCTGCCGGTGTTCGACGGCGACCCGTTCCTTGCTGCTGTCCATTGTCACTCCTCCTGTCTGTTCGGGGCTCAGGCCACTTCGATGCGGCGCGGGCGGCTGGTCTCGCGACGCTGGATGCGGATGTGCAGGACGCCGTTGCGGTAGCTGGCGTCGACACGATCCGGGTCCACGTCCTCCGGCAGGGCCAGGGCGCGGCGGAATTCGCCGCTGTAGCGTTCGCGCCGATAGGCCACCGCCTGCTCGTCCTCGTGGCCGTGGTTGCGCTGGCCGGCGATCGTCAGCACGTTCTGCTGCAGCGAGATGTCCAGGCTCTGCGGGTCCAGCCCCGCCGCGTAGACCAGAACGTCCACCTGGTCGGGCGTGGCGCCGACATTGAGTGCCGGAAAACTGCCGCGCGCCGACGCGCGCAGGGCCGAACTCGAGCCGCCGTCGCCGAACAGCTGTTCCAGTTCCTGTTCGAGCCGGCGAAAATCGTCGAACAGGCTGCCGTAATTTCCGTAGTGCCCAAACATGAGCGATCCTCCCTCCGTTCC
>CAZOUC010000216.1:0-324 GCA_964582825.1 uncultured Enterobacteriaceae bacterium
TCGTGCGGATAGGCGCCGAGCCGCGAACGCGCGTCGGGGATGTGCACCCGGTCGAGCCACTGGGCACTGCGCGTCAGGGCGTCGCCGTGGCTCATGCCCTTGTGCAGGACCAGCACTTCGGCGAGCTGGTCACCGACGGTCATGAACGGGTTCAGGCTGGTCATCGGGTCCTGGAAGATCATGCCGATGTGCAGGCCGCGAATCCGGTTGAGGGCCTGAGGACCCATGCCGACGAGGTCCTCGCCGCGAAACCGCGCGCTGCCGCCGACCGTACCGTTGCGCGCCAGCAGGCCCATCAGTGCCAGCACGGTCTGGCTCTTCCCC
>CAZOUC010000216.1:334-5295 GCA_964582825.1 uncultured Enterobacteriaceae bacterium
AACCCGACTCACCGACGATAGCCAGCGAGGAGCCCGGCTCGACGTCGAAACTGACGCCGTTGACTGCGGACACGACGCCGTCGCCGGTCGTGAAGCGTACCGTGAGCTGGTCGACTTCGAGCAGGGCCACGGTCAGCGATCCTTCGGGTCGAGGGCGTCGCGCAGGCCGTCGCCGATGTAGTTGAAACAGAACAGCGTGACGGCCAGGAACAGGGCAGGGAAGACCAGCATCCAGGGTGCGTTTTCCATTTCGCGGGCGCCCTCGTTGACCAGGGCTCCCCAGCTGGTCATCGGCTCCTGCACGCCGAGTCCGAGAAAACTCAGGAAGGACTCGATCAGGATCGCCTGGGGGATGGTCAGGGTGACGTAGACGATCACGACACCGAGCAGGTTGGGCACGATGTGTCGGCGGATGATCGTCAGTGGGCCGACGCCGGCCGCGTGCGCGGCCTCGATGAATTCCTTGCGCTTCAGGCTGAGGGTCTGGCCGCGGACGATGCGCGCCATGTCGAGCCAGTTGACCGCGCCGATGGCGACGAAGATCAGCAGCAGGTTGCGGCCGAACACGACCATCAGCAGGATCACGAAGAACATGAACGGCATCGCGTAGAGAATGTCGACGATGCGCATCATGGCGCCGTCGATGCGGCCGCCGAAGTATCCGGCCACGGCGCCCCAGGTCACGCCGATCACCAGGCTGACCAGGGTCGCGACCAGGCCGACCAGCAAGGAGACGCGACCGCCTTCCAGGGTCCGCACCAGCAGGTCGCGGCCGATCGCGTCGGTGCCGAACAGGTGCAGCGACTGCCACTGCGGCGGCAGGTAGATGTTCCAGTCGGTGGTCTCGAAGCCGTGTGGCGACAGCCAGGGGCCGACGATCACCAGCAGGACCAGGAAGCCCAGGATCGACGCGGCGCCGACTGCGGCCCGGTTGCGCAGCAGGCGCAGCCAGGCATCCTGCCACAGGCTGCGCCCTTCGACGGTCTCCGTCGCCGCGGACAGGGTCTGCGCGGTGCTGTTCATCAGCGGTACCGGATGCGCGGGTCGAGCCAGCCGTAAATCAGGTCGACCAGCAGGTTGAGCAGGATGATGAGTACCGCGTACACGATCAGTACGCCCATCACCAGGGTGTAATCGCGATTCAGGGCGCCCTGCACGAAATAGCGGCCCATGCCCGGGAAGCCGAAGATCTGCTCGATGACCACCGAACCGGTCAGCACACCGGCGGTTGCCGGGCCGAGGAAACTGATCACCGGCAGCAGGGCCGGCCGCAGCGCGTGACGCCGGATCACCTGCCATTCCGGGACGCCCTTGGCGCGCGCGGTGCGGATGAAGGGGCTGTTCAGCACCTCGATCATCGAGCCGCGCGTCAGGCGGCTGATGTAGGCGATCATCGGCAGGGCGAGGCAGATCACCGGCAGCACAGCCTGCGCCGGCGTACCCCAGCCGCCGGCCGGCAGCCAGCCCAGGTAGACCCCGAACAGCAGGATCAGCAGCGGCGCGACGACGAAGTTCGGAATCGAGATGCCGGTCATCGAGAAGCCCATCACGGTGTAGTCGATGCGCGAGTTCTGGCGCAGCGCGGCGACCGTGCCGGCCAGCACCCCGGCCAGTACGGCGAGGCCCAGGGCCAGGCCGCCGAGCGTCAGCGATACCGGAAAGCCGCGCGCGATGAGTTCGTTGACGGTGAAGTCGCGGTACTGGAACGACGGGCCGAAATCGCCCTGCAGGACGTCGCCCAGGTAGCTGAAGTACTGCTGCCACAGGGGCTGGTCCAGGCTGTACTTGGCGCGCAGGTTGGCCTCGATCTCCGGCGGCAGGGCCTGGTCGGCGTCGAACGGCCCGCCCGGGGCGACGCGCATCAGGAAAAACGCAAACGTGATGATCAGCAGCAGGGTGGGAATCGCACCGAGCAGCCGTCGCAGGGTATAGGCCAGCACCGCCTCGCGCTCCCTAGTGCTTCAACAGGTACATGGAGCGGCTGTAGTGGTGGTCGAGGACGTTGTCCTGCCAGCCGCGGACGTAGGGGGCGACCATGCGCTTGGTTACGTAGGAATAGATCGGCATCACCGGGTGGTCGTCGAGCAGCATGTTTTCCGCCTCGAGCAGGATCAGGCGCCTCTTTTCGGGATCTTTTTCGCGGTTGGCGCGCGCCAGCAGGGTGTCGTAGGTGGGGTTCCGGTATGCCGAGTCATTGAGCCCGCTGCTGCTGAGGTGCATCGTCAGGAAGGTGTCGGCATCGGCGTAGTCGCCGATCCAGCCGGCCCGGTACACCTCGGTCACCAGCTTTTGCTTGCGGTTCTGCAGGAACACTTTCCATTCCTCGTTGATCAGCGTCGTCTTGACGCCCAGGTTGTAGCGCCACATGGCCTGGATGGCCACCGCGATGCGCTTGTGATTCTCGCTGGTGTTGTAGCGGATCTCGACCTCGAGCGGATTGTCCTCGGAATAGCCGGCTTCGCGGTAGTACTGTCGCGCGAGTTCCAGGCGTTCGTCCTGGCTGAGCTGCTCCCAGGGGTGGCGGGGGAGCGGGTAGCTGGGAATGCCCGGCGGCACGAAGCGGTAGGCGGGCAGCTCGCCGAACTGGGTGATCTTGCCCGTGATGATGTCGCGGTCGATGGCCAGTGACAGGGCCTTGCGCAGGGCTTCGTTGTTCTCGAACGGCGGTCGCGTCAGGTTGAAGCCGAAGTAGTAGATGCCGAGGTAGGGCGCGATGACCAGTTCGTCGGCCAGGTTGTCCTTGATCCAGCGGAACTGGTTGTTCGGAACCGTGCTGGTCCAATCGAGCTCACCGGCCCGGTATCGCGACAGCTCGGTCGACTGATCCTCGATGGGGTGGAAGTAGACCGTGTCCAGAATGACCGACGCGGCGTTCCAGTAGCGCGGATTGCGGTCGACACGGATGTGCTGCTGCACGTTCAGCTCGCTGAGCAGGAACGCGCCGTTGCTGACCAGGGTGCCTGGCCGTGCCCAGCCGTCACCGTGCCGCTCGATCGTGCCGCGGTGCACGGGCATGGCCATCGAGTGTGTCAGCAGGCCGAGGAAATAGGTGGTCGGCGAGTTCAGCGTGACCACCAGGGTCCGCGCATCGACCGCCTCGGCGCCGAGCGACTCGACGGGTTGCTCTCCGGCGACGATGGCCTCGGCGTTGCGGATCGGGTAGAGGATGAAGCCGTATTTCGATCCCGTCGCCGGGTCTACGGCGCGGCGGAACGCGTAGACGAAGTCGGCAGCGGTAAGCGGCTCGCCGTTCGACCACAGCAGACCGTCGCGGAGCCGGAAGGTGTACACGGTGCCGTCGTCGCTGACGGTCCAGGACTCGGCCTGGCCGGGAATGATGCTGCCGTCGGGCGCCTTGGTCACCAGGCCCTCGAACAGGTCGCGGATCACGTGCGACGACGGGACGCCCTCGCCGAGGTGCGGGTCCAGGGTCTGCGGTTGGGAGCCATTGCCGCGATGCAGGACCTGTCGGTCGGCAAGCACCGCGGGGTCGATGCGGCCGTCCGCGAGGTAGGCCGGCGCCGCGAGATCCGGAAAACGCGGTCCGGCAGGGCCGGTATCGTCCCCGCTGCAGGCCACGAGGCCGGCGATCAGCAGCGCCCCGAGGGCGGCGAGTCGTCGCATCATGTTCAGTTTCAGTCCGTTCCCGTTCGCTGGCGCCGCGGTTGTGCGGGGCCCGGCCGGCAAAAGCGCCGTATTTTACAGATTCCTGACAGGTGGTCGACCGGAATGCGTACGCGTCGTCACGGTCGTGCGGATCAGCGCTGGTCGTCAGGCCGGTGTTTCAGGATGTACAAGTAACGACTGGGGTGGGTGTCGACGACGTTCGGTTGCCAGCCGCCGACGTACGGCGCCACCAGGCGCTTGCTGACGTAGGAGTAGATCGGCATTACCGGGTGGTCCTCGAGCATCAGCACTTCGGCGCGGCGCAGCAGGTCGCGCCGGGCCGTGGCGTCGATTTCCACCGCGGCGCGGCCCATCAGTTCGTCGAACCGCGCGCTGGCGTAGCCCGTGTCGTTCATGCCGCTGTCGCCGAGCAGGATCTCGAGGAAACTCGTGGCGTCGGCGTCGCCGATCCAGCCGGCCCGGAACACCTCGGTGACCTGCTTCTGGTTACGGTTCTGCAGGAACACCTTCCACTCCTCGTTGACCAGGGTCGCCTTGACTCCGAGGTTGTAGCGCCACATCGCCTGGATCGCGACCGCGACCCGCTTGTGGTTCTCGCTGGTGTTGTAGCGAATCTCGACCTCGAGCGGTTGGTCCTCGGAATAGCCGGCCTCGCGGTAGTAGCGGCGCGCCAGGTCGAGACGCTGCTGCTGGCTCAGCGCCGCCCAGGGGTGCTCGTACGCCGGGTAGCTGTCGATGCCCGGGGGGACGAAGGCATAGGCGGGCCGTTCGCCGAACTGGGTGATCTTTCCGGTGATGATGTCGCGGTCGATGGCCAGGGACAGGGCTTTGCGCAGAGCGGGCTGGTCCTCGAAGGGTGGCCGGGTCACGTTGAAGCCGAAGTAGTAGATGCCGAGGTACGGCGCCACCGTCAGCTCGTCCGCCATGTTCTGCTGAATCCAGCGGAACTGATCGTTGGGGACGCCTTCAGTCCAGTCGAGTTCGCCGGCCCGGAAGCGGGACAGTTCGGTCGACTGGTCCTCGATCGGGTGAAAGTAGACCGTATCGAGAATCACCGAGGCGGCGTCCCGGAAGCGCGGATTGCGGTCGATACGGATGTGCTGCTGAACCTTGAGTTCGCTCAGCACGAAGGCGCCGTTGCTGATCATCGTTTCCGGACGCGCCCAGGCGTCGCCGTGGGCCTCGACCGAAGCGCGGTGCACGGGCATCGCCATCGTGTGGGCGACGCGGCGGATGAAGATCGGCGTCGGCGCGATCAGCCGGATCTCGACGGTGCGCGGGTCCGGCGCCTGCACCGCGAGGCGCTCCGGCGGCAGTTCGCCGTTGACCACCGC
>CAZOUC010000217.1:0-5268 GCA_964582825.1 uncultured Enterobacteriaceae bacterium
GACGTAGCGCACGGTCCCCTCGCTGTCGATCACCACGCTGCCACGCGCGAGCAGGCGCAGTTCCTCGATCAGGAAGCCGTAGCCGAGCCCGAATTCGGCCGCACGGTGATCGGACAGCGTGCGGATCGCGTCGATGCCTTCGGCGGCGCAGAACCGGTCGAGCGCGAAAGGCAGGTCCATCGAGATCGACAGCACCTGCACGCCCGGCAGCTGCGCCGCTTCCTCGTTGAAGCGCCGGGTCTGCAGGGAGCACACCTTGGTGTCGACAGACGGAAACGCCGTGACAATCACGACCTGGCCGGCAAAATCGCTCAGGCGCACCGGCCGCATCGAGCGGTCGACCGCGGTGAAGTCCGGAGCGGGATCGCCGACGGCGACCGGCTGGCCCAGCAGCGTCAGCGGTGCGCCACCGCCGGCGGTGGTCACGTCGGTACGGCGGGTCTCGCCCGGATCGGCGAACGTGCCGGCACCGGCCAGGCTGCCGAGGCAGAGCAGGGCGAGCAGGCCGCGTAGCGTGGGTCGGTTCATCGAAACATCTCCTGTAGCGGGAGCCGCGAGTATACCGCTTGGGTTACGCTCCGGCGCTCGCTACAATTCCGGCCTACGACAGCCACGCCAGGACGCGGCCGATGCGGTCGCGACGCGCCGGAGAACCCGAGATGAGCAGTGACGGCCCGGTAACGGGTGCCTTGACCGACGCCCCTTCCTGTACGCGCATGCCCGACGTGAGCTGTTCCGAATGCCGCCTGCGGGGCCTGTGCCTGCCGCACTCTCTGGACGCCGCGGAGACCGCTGCGCTCGACGCGATCGTCGCGCGCCACCGGCCCAAGCACGCCGGCGACTACATCTACCGGGCGCACGACCCGTTCGTGCACCTGTACATCGTCCGCAGCGGGGCGGTGAAGACCCTGACCGTGACGGAGGCCGGTCGCGAGCAGGTGACCGGACTGTATCTGCCGGGCGAGATGTTCGGTATCGACGGCCTCAGCACCAATTTCTACACCGGGTCGGCGATCGCCCTCGATACCAGCACGATCTGTGAGCTGCCGTTCGACGAATACGAGGAACTCAGCCAGCAGATTCCCAAGCTGCAGACGCACGCATTCGAGGTCATGAGCCGAAAGATCGTCGAGCAGCAGGTGCTGATGGCGCAGCTCAACCGCGCCGCCAGCAACGCCACGCAGCGCGTCGCGGGCTTCCTGCTGAGCCTGGCGCTGCGCAACCGCCGCGTCGGCCTGTCCCCGTACAGCTTCAAGCTGCCGCTGACCCGACGCGATATCGGCAGCATGGTCGGACTGACCGTCGAGACCGTCTCCCGCACCCTGCGCGAGTTCGACCGCCAGGGCTGTTGCCGGATCAGCGGGCGCCAGGTCGAGGACCTCGACCTGGGGGCCCTCGAGCAGTTCGCGGTTCATGACTGAGCGCCGGCGCCTGATCGTCGGCATCAGCGGCGCCAGTGGTGTTGTCTACGGCATTCGACTGCTGCAACTGCTCAAGACGCAGGCGGACATCGAAACCCACCTGATCATGTCGGCGACGGCGCGCCTGAACGTCACCCTGGAGACCGACTGGGCGCCGCGCGACGTCGAGGCGCTGGCGGACGTCGTGCACGCGGACAAGAATCTGGCGGCCACCGTATCCAGCGGCTCGGTACGCAGTCTTGGCATGATCGTCGCGCCCTGTTCGATCAAGACCCTGTCGGCGATCGTCAACAGCTACACGGACACGCTGCTGTCGCGGGCGGCCGACGTCGTGCTGAAGGAAGGCCGGCGCCTGGTGCTGATGCCGCGCGAAACGCCTCTGCACGCCGGCCACTGCCGGCTGCTGCTCGAGGCGGCGCAGATGAACATCCAGTTGCTGCCGCCGATGCCGGCGTTCTACACCCGGCCGCAAAGCGTCGAGGACCTGGTGGACCAGACCGTCGGCCGCGCCCTGGACTTGTTCGACATCGATGCCGGCGTGCTGAGTCGCTGGACGGGCCCGGAGCGCGGCTGAGCGTGGCGCAAGCGCGGCGGATACCCTGCCAGGAAAGCTTCGACCACTGGACTCGCGTCACCTTGCGGTTCAGCGATCAGGACAGCCTCGGCCACGTCAACAACGTGGCCTACGCAGCCCTGTTCGAATCGGGCCGCGTCGACTTCATCCGCACCATGACGCGGAATCTGCCGTTCGAGTCACACAGCGCGGTGCTCGCCAGCGTGCACATCGATTACCTGCAGGAGATGTTCTTTCCGGGCGATGTCCAGGTCGCCACCCGGGTGGCTCATGTCGGAAGCAGTTCGTACACCCTGGAAGGCCTTGCGCTCAAGGACGGCATCCCGCGGGCCGCCTCCCGGGCCGTGCTCGTCAGCGTGGACCCGGCCCGGCGCGAAAAGCGGCCGATTCCCGATGACTTCCGGGCTTTGCTGGTCGCAAACCTGGAGGCGGCTGCCCAATAAAAAGACCCCGCAAAAGCGGGGTCGAATCGAGGGGGAAGACAGAATCAACTGTCACCCTGTAAGTTACGCGGACTTCGTGACATTATTGTGAACCCAGCCGACAAAGGCCCTGTCGATGATCGCGAACGGCCGCGCCGCGGCCCTGCTGGCGGTACTGCTGTCCCTGGCCGCGCAGGCCGGGGCCGACGAGCCCTGCCGGGACGATCCGCGTTTCCGGCAGTTCGATTTCTGGCTTGGCCAGTGGGAGGTCACGCAGCGCGGCAGCGGACAGCGGGCCGGCTTCAATGATATCCGCGCCACGCAGAACGGCTGCCTGATCGAGGAGCACTGGCGGTCGCTCGACGGCAGCACCGGGTTTTCGATCAACTACTTCAACCCCTTGTCCGGGCTCTGGCGCCAGGTCTGGGTCGCCGACGGCTATTCCATCGACTACCAGGGCGGCTTGCGCGACGACGGCAGCATGCATCTCGAAGGCACGCTGTTCGACTACCGCCGCGGTCGCGAGTCGCCGTTTCGCGGCACCTGGATGCGGCAGGACGACGGCAGCGTGCGCCAGCTGTTCGAGATCAGGGGCGACGCGAAGGACGACTGGCAGGTATGGTTCGACGGCATATACACGCACGTCGACGCGCGGCAACCGGCCGTGGAGGGTCCGCCATGAGTCAACAGCACGATCCCGACGGCACGCGCCTGCCGATCAAGCTCGACAGCACGAGCAACGGGGAATTCGAACCGATTCCGCTCGACCGCGTGCAACGTCATGCCAATGTACTGGCGCGCGAGGCGGCCGCGAGCTGTGCCCGGCGCGCCGGCCTGCCGCGGCGTGATTTCCTGACCTCGGCCTGTGGCGCTGCGGCCACGCTGCTTGCGTTCAACGAGGCCAATGCGGCGGCCGGACGGACCGGCGGCTACTTCGAGCTGCCGTCCGACGCGGCGGAAGACCTGCAGCTTGCTGCCGCGCACGTCGACGGCGACGAGTTCATCTTCGACGTGCAGGGCCACTTCGTGAATCCCGACGGCGCGTGGCTGCGGGACCTGCCGGAGTCCGCTCGGCCGCTGTCCGGCATGCCCAAGGCCGGCTGCAGCCTCGCCGACGGCGAGGCGCCGCGCAGCTACCTGCAGTGCCTCGGCAGTGACGAATTCGTCAAGGACGTGTTTCTCGACAGCGACACGGACCTGATGGTGCTGTCTTTCGTGCCGTCCGCCCGTGACCGGGAGCCTTTGACCATCGAAGAGGCGGCGGCAACCCGCGACATCGTCGCACGCCTGGACGGCAGCCAGCGCCTGCTGCTGCACGGCCGCGTCAATCCGAACCAGGACGGCGACCTGCAGGACATGGACGAACTCGCCGAGCGCTGGGGCGTTGCCGCCTGGAAGACCTATACCCAGTGGGGGCCGGACGGCGCGGGGTTTTTCATGACCGACGATGTGGGCCTGGCCTTCGTCGAAAAAGCGCGGGCCGTCGGTGTGCGCAACATCTGCATTCACAAGGGTATCCCCTTTGGTCGGCGTTCCTACGAACACAGTCTGTGTGACGACATTGGCCCGGTGGCCAAGCGCTTTCCCGACGTCAACTTCCTGATTTACCACTCGGGCTTTGTGCCCGGGCAGTCCGAAGGCCCTTACGACCCGGATCGCAACAAGGGCATCGACTCGCTGATCCGCAGTGTCGAAGCCGCCGGGCTGGGCCACGGCAGCAACGTCTACGCCGAACTGGGCAGCACCTGGCGCTTCCTGATGCGTGACCCGGATTCCGCCGCGCACGCGATCGGCAAACTGGTCCAGCATCTCGGTCCGGACAACGTGCTCTGGGGCACCGACTCGATCTGGTATGGCTCCCCACAGGACCAGATTCAGGCCTTCCGCAGTTTTCAGATCGACAAGGCGCTGCGCGAAGCGCACGGCTATCGAGCCATCGACGCCGACCTGCGGGCGCGCATCTTCGGCCTGAGCGCTGCGCGGGTATACGGCATCCCGGTGCAGGAGCGTCGCAGCAGCCTGGCAGCGGACCGCGTGGCGCGCGAGCGCGACGAGTACCGCGATGCGCCGAATCCGCGCTTCGAAACCTACGGTCCGCGCACGCGCCGCGAGTTCCTGTCCCTGCTGCGCCGCTCCGGCTGAGCCGGCCGAGCCCGGGCGCTGTGGTACCATGCCGAGGCATGACGTTTCATCGCACCGCAGCCCGGCGCCCCCGGTCAAGCGATAGCGGGATCGTATGCCGCGTGATCGCAGCGTTTCGGATACGCGTTCCCGGCAGGTGCTCCGCCCGAACGGCACCGGCCTGACGAGACGAGGAGCGCGCGTCCCAGATGTGTGGTATCAGCGGGGAAATCCGCTTCGACGACGCGCCGGTCGATGCGCCAGCGCTCGCCGCGATCAGCGCGGCCATGAGCAGCCGTGGACCGGACGACAGCGGCATCGTCCTGCACGGCAACCGCGGTTTTGCCCACCGACGCCTGAGCATCATGGACCTCGCGGCGGCCTCGCAGCAGCCGATGGTCGACCCGCAGCTCGGCCTCGGCATCGTGTTCAACGGCGCCATCTACAACTACCCGGACCTGCGTGAACAGCTGCGCGGACTCGGCTACGTCTTCTACTCGCAGGGCGATACCGAAGTCATCCTCAAGGCCTACCACGCCTGGGGCGCGGACTGCGTACGCCGTCTCGAGGGCATGTTCGCCTTTGCGGTCTGGGAGCGGGACAGCGGCCGCACCTTCCTTGCCCGCGACCGACTCGGCATCAAGCCCCTGTACTACAGCCTCGACGCGCGGCGGCTGCGCTTCGCGTCGACGCTGCCGGCGCTGCTCGCCGGCGGCGATGTCGATCGCGC
>CAZOUC010000218.1:0-5234 GCA_964582825.1 uncultured Enterobacteriaceae bacterium
GCTGGCCCGGGCGCGCGACGCCGGTTTCGAGGTCGCCGATCTCGACGCGCTGCTGGGGCTGGACGACCGCGAGCTGTGGCGCGCGCTCGTCGCCAGCCACCCGGCCTGCCCGGTCGAGGCGGACTACCCGCTGTTCATCATCTACACCTCCGGATCGACCGGGAAGCCCAAGGGCGTCGTGCACACCCACGGCGGCTGGCTCGCCGGCATTGCCCACACCATGCGCATGGTGTTCGACGCCGGGGACGAGGACCGCATCTACGTCATTGCCGATCCGGGCTGGATCACCGGGCAGGCCTACCTGGTCGCCGCGCCGCTGGCGCGTGGCATGACCACGATCATCGCCGAGGGCTCGCCGCTGTTCCCGCACGCCGGGCGGTTCTCGTCGATCATCGAGCGCCACGGTGCCACCGTGTTCAAGGCCGGTTCGACCTTCCTCAAGGCGGTGATGACCGACCCCGCGAGCACCGAGGACATGACCGCCTACGCCCTGGACGGGCTCAAGGTCGGCACGTTCTGCGCCGAACCGGTCTCACCGGCGGTGCAGCAGTTCGCAATGGACCGGATCTGTCGGCGCTACATCAACTCCTACTGGGCCACCGAGCACGGTGGCATGGTGTTCTCCTGCCCCTGGGGCGACCTCAAGGATCTCGCCGCCGACGCCAAGACCTGGCCGTTGCCCTGGATCGATGCCGAGGTGCGCGTCGCCACCGAGACCGACGACGACGGCCGGGCCACGCAGTGGCGACGAGCCGAAACGGGCGAGAAGGGCGAGTTGGTGATCACCCGCCCGTATCCGTACCTCGCCCGCACCACCTGGGGCGATGCCGAACGGCTCGGCACGCCGGAGTGGCGCGGCGACATTGCACGGTTCTCCCAGGTGTACTTCGAACGCTGGACCGACGGACTCGCCTACACGCAGGGCGATTACGCGCGCCGCCACGACGACGGCGGCTACACCCTGCACGGCCGCTCGGACGATGTGATCAACGTCTCCGGCCACCGCATCGGGACCGAGGAGATCGAGGGCGCCATCCTGCGCGACAAGGTGCTGCGCAGCGACTCGCCGGTGGGCAATGCCGTCGTGGTCGGCGCCCCGCATGACGAGAAGGGCGAAACGCCGGTCGCGTTCCTGATCGCCGCGCCGGGCGCGCGCCTCGGTGACGACGACTTCAAGCGCCTGCAAGGCCTGGTGCGCAGCGAGAAGGGCGCCACGGCGGTACCCTCGGACTTCCTCGTGGTGCCGGCCTTCCCGGAGACGCGCTCGGGCAAGTACATGCGTCGGACGTTGCGGGCGATCCTGCTCGATCTGCCGCTCGGCGACCTGTCGACGCTGCGCAATCCGGAGGTCGTCGACGAGATCCGCGAGATCGTCGACGCCTGGAAGGACTTCGGCACGCTCGCACAGGCGCGCCAGATCGTGCAGAGCTACCGCTACCTGCGCGTCGAGACACATACCGTGGCGCCGGGACGGCAGGTGGCGCTGGTGGTCATCGACCACCCGCCGGTCAATTCCCTCAACGAGCGCTCCCTCGATGAGCTGAATACGGTGCTGCAGCACCTGCGCCAGCAGGACGCGACGGCGGCCGTCGTCATCACCGGGGCGCGCAGCGCCTTCGTTGCCGGCGCCGACGTCAAGGAACTGCTGGAGGTTGGCGAGGCCGGCGACATGGACTCGGCGCAGACGCCGCCCAACGCCGCACACACGGCCTTTTCGACTCTGGAGAACCTGGGTAAGCCGGTGATCGCCGCCGTCAACGGGCCGGCCCGGGGAGGCGGCAGCGAACTGGTGCTGGCCTGCGGTTACGTGCTCGCCGACCCGCGCGCGCGTTTCGGACAGCCCGAAATCAACCTCAACCTGCTGCCGGGCTACGGCGGCACGCAACGCCTGCCGCGGCGCCTGCACCACGCCCGTGGTGAGGACGGCCTGGTCGAGGCCCTGCGCCTGATCGTCAGCGGCCGCGCGATCGATGCACGCGAGGCGCAGGCTGCCGGACTGGTGGACCAGGTGATCGCCGATGGCGACACGCGCTCGCCCGTGTCGGTGGCCATGGGCCTGCTGCGCGAGTACTTCGATGGACACGGTCCGCTGGTCGAGGCGATGCAGCGCCGCGAAGCGTATCTCGCCGGCCGTGAGCGGGAACTGCCGTACAGTGACGCACTGCTCGAGGATCCGCGTCTGGCGCCGGCCCTGGCCCAGGTGCGGGCCAGCGGACGCGGCCGCAGCGTCGAACGCATTCTCGAAGCGGTCGCTCACGGCGCGGCCCGGGGCCAGGCGGAGGGCCTGCGGCTGGAAGCCCGGCTGTTTGCCGAGGCGGTCTGCGATCCCGACTCGGGACCGGTGGGCATCCGCGCTTTCCTGGAAAAACGCAGCGCCCCGCTGCCGGTCAAGTACACGCCGGTGCCACCGGACGCGGACGAGACGCAGCGGCGCGAACTCGAGACGCAGGGCCGCCTGCTGCCGCTGGCGGCGAGTTTCTTTCCCGGTGTCACGCCGGTACCCGATTACCAGTACGGCCTGGGCGTCGCGAAGCGGGCCGAGGACGGTGCGCCGGCACACGGCGACCCCGCCGACGCCGAGCGCCTGCTGGTGTTCGAAACGCCCCGGCCCGGGCCGAACGAGGCCCTGGTCTACGTGCTGGCCTCGGAGATGAACTTCAACGACATCTGGGCGATCACCGGCATCCCGGTCTCGCCATTCGACGCCCGCGACGCGGACGTGCAGGTGACCGGCTCCGGCGGTGTGGGTCTGGTCGCCGAGCTCGGCGAGGAACTCGTGCGCGAGGGCCGGCTCAGCGTCGGCGACCTGGTGTCGATCTACTCCGGCCAGAGTGAACTGCTCTCGCCGGACCAGGGCCTGGACCCGATGGCCGCGGATTTCCGCATCCAGGGCTACGAGCGCAACGACGGCAGTCACGCGCAGTTTCTCGTTGTCCAGGGCCCGCAGCTGCATCCGAAACTGTCGTCGATGACGATCGAGGAGGCCGGCTCCTACGGGCTGACCCTCGGCACGATCCACCGTGCCCTGTACACGACCCTGAACATCCAGCCGGGCCGGCGCCTGTTCGTCGAGGGGGCGGCGACCGGCACCGGTTTCGACTGCCTGCGCACGGCGCGTCAGACCGGATTGTCGGTGGTGGGCATGGTGTCCTCGGAGGATCGCGGAGAGCGGGTGCGCGAGTTCGGCGGCGCGCCGGTCAACCGGCGCGACCCGCGCTGGCAGGACATCTTCACGCCGGTTCCGGACGACCCGGCCGCCTGGAATGCCTGGGAGCAGGCCGGGGCCGCCTTCGTCGAGGAGGTGGAGCGCCAGGCCGGCGGACCGGTCGACTACGTCGTCTCGCACGCCGGCGAGCGGGCCTTTCCGCGTTCCTTCCAGTTGCTCGGCGAGGGCGGGGTGCTGACCTTCTACGGCGCGTCCTCGGGCTACCGCTTCTCGTTCATGGGCAAGCCGGGCAGCGAGAAGCCCGCGACGATGCTGTCGCGCACCGGCCTGCGCGCCGGCAATACCCTGCTGGTGATCTACGGTCCCGGCGCCGACGACGGCATCGTCGACCCGGTGGCGATCGAGGCCATCGAGATGGGTTGCACCGTCGGCGCCCAGGTCGCGGTGCTCGCCGACACGGTGTCGCAGCGCGAGTTCGTCGGTTCCCTGGGTTTCGGCACGCGCCTGAGCGGCGTCGTCAGCATCGAGGAGATCCAGCGCAAGTTCGGCGAGGACTTCGACCCGCCCGGGCCGTTCGCCGCGCTGCCGGACCCGT
This sequence comes from uncultured Enterobacteriaceae bacterium, assembly GCA_964582825.1. Classification (GTDB taxonomy): domain Bacteria; phylum Pseudomonadota; class Gammaproteobacteria; order Pseudomonadales; family UBA5518; genus CAZOUC01. Next base: position 3,762 of record CAZOUC010000218.1, read on the forward strand.
TCCGTGAGTCGGCGGAGTTCAAGGAAGCGGTGCGCCGCTTCTCGGACCGTACCCTGAAGCCCGTCGGCTCGGCGATCGCGCCGCTGTTGCGCAACACGCTCGATCGCCGCGGCCTGCCGGACGTGGTGTTCGAGCGACGCGGCCGTGACGGGCTCGCGCTGGCCACCTCCCTGGTCAAGCCCAACGTCGGCAAGGTCGTCTACGCCGAGGACCTCTCGGGTATGCGCCTGAGTTTCTACGCGCCGCAGGTGTGGATGCGCCAGCGGCGCATCCTGATGCCGAGCGCCGAGATCCGCGGTACCCACCTCAACACCGCGCGCGAGTTCGCCGAGATGCAGGAGCGCATCGCCGCCGGCATGATCGACGTCGTACCGCCGGTGCCGGTCGAGTTCGGCGGTGTCGCCGAGGCGCACCAGGCGATGTGGGAGAACCGCCACGCGGGCGCCAACTACGTCGCCATCCACGCGCTGCCGCGGCTCGGTCTGAAGACGCGTGACGAACTGTATCGCGCCTGGGCGATCCGGGACGCGGAGGCCAGCGGCGAAGCGTTCAGCCGCGTCGATACGGGATCTGCAGGAGCACTTCGATGAACGACAGTATCGCCAGTACCAGCGGCGCACGCCTGGCCGGCCGCACGATCGTCCTTACCGGTGCCGCCGGCAACATCGGCAGCGTCATTTCCCGCAGTCTGTTGCGCGAGGGTGCGCGCCTGGTCATGACCGGGCGCAACGGTGACAAGCTGACGGCCTTCATCCGTGAACTCGAGGCCGAGGGCTTCGCCGGCGAGGCGATGCTGGCCGCGGTCGGCGACAGCGCCGACCCGGAGGCCTGCCGCAGCATCGTGGCGGCGGCGGTCGAGCGCTTCGGTAGCATCGACGTGCTGATCAACAATGCCGGCGCCGCCGGACCCAAGCACACGCTGCGCGACATCCCGTTCACGGCGGCCGAGATGCGTGCCCGCGGTGACGACCAGACCATGTTCGACGCGGCGATGAACCTGCTCGGGGCGCCGTGGAACATGGTCCGTGCCGCGGTGCCGCACCTGGCGCCCGGCGCCTCGATCATCAACGTGTCGACGATCTTCTCCCGAACCCATTATTACGGCCGTATTCCCTACGTGGTGCCGAAGTCCGGCCTCAACGCGCTGTCGCACGGCCTGGCGCGGGAGCTCGGCGACCCGCGCGGCATCCGCGTCAATACCGTGTTTCCGGGTCCGATCGAGTCCGAACGCATCGACACCGTGTTCGCCGCGATGGACGAGCTGCAGGGCCAGGAACCGGGCAGTACCTCGAAGGAATTCCGTGGCCTGATGATCGCCAGGCGGTCCGGCGATGACGGCGGGATGGATTTCCGCTATCCGACGCCCACCGACGTCGCCTCGACGATCACCTGGCTGTCGTCGGCAGAATCGGCGGCCTTTTCCGGCCACGCCTTCGAGGTGACCAACGGCATGCAGGTGCCGGCCCAGAGCCG
>CAZOUC010000219.1:0-5194 GCA_964582825.1 uncultured Enterobacteriaceae bacterium
ACGATGCCAGAGCCCGCGTAGTCGCTGTAGTTGAGCTCGAACAGTCCGAACACGCTCTTGCCGCCCCAGGTCCAGCCGCCCTCGATCGGGTAGATGAGGCCGGTCATGACCACGGCAAAGGCGAGGAAGGCCCACAGCTTCATGCGCTCGGCAACGGCGCCGGAGACGATCGACATTGCGGTGGCGACGAACACGACCTGGAAGAAAAAGTCCGATGCGCCGGAGTATTCGCCCATGTCGCTGAAGCCGGCTTCACGGGACGCTTCGAGTACGGCGGCGACCGCGGCATCGTCCATCTGCGCGACCGTGGTCACGCCGGACAGGAAGAAGCCGCCGTCGTACATGAGGTGGTACCCGCAGACCATGTACATGGTGCAGGCCACCGCGAACAGCGCCACGTTCTTGGTGAGGATTTCGGTGGTGTTCTTGGACCGTACGAGCCCGGCTTCGAGCATCGCGAAGCCGGCGGCCATCCACATCACCAGGGCGCCACAGATCAGGAAGTAAAACGTATCCATGGCGTACTGCAGTTCGAAAATGTTGTTTTCCATACTTGTCACCTGTTCCCTGAGTCAATTCCCGCTGGTTCAGATTGCGTCTTCGCCGGTCTCGCCGGTGCGAATGCGAATCGCCTGCTCGAGCGCGGTGACAAAGATCTTGCCGTCGCCGATCTTGCCGGTCTGTGCGGCCTTGGCGATGGCTTCGATGGTCTTGTCGAGGATGTCGTCCTTGACGGCCACCTCGATCTTCACCTTGGGCAGGAAATCGACGACGTACTCCGCCCCCCGGTAGAGCTCCGTGTGCCCCTTCTGCCGACCGAAGCCCTTCACTTCCGTGACCGTGATGCCCTGCACGCCCAGTTCCGAGAGGGCCTCGCGGACATCGTCAAGCTTGAAGGGCTTGACGATCGCTGTGATCAATTTCATGGGTTTGCTCCTGTGTTCAATTCGACTCTGTCGGTCGCTGCGAATGGCGCAAGGCCCGTTCGAGCGGCGCAGGCCGCCGCAAAACGAAACCGCGCGCAGTTCCAGCGAAGACCGTGCCAACAAGAGAAAGGCTCTATTTTTCAGCGGCTTGCGCGAATCAGCAGGATTCGCGGTCGGCCGCAGGGGCGGCGCCGCACCAGACCGGTGCGCAGATCGGCGACGCAGGCCCCAATCTGGGGCGTGTGAACGGGGGCGGCTCAGCGCGCGATTGGTTACACTACGGCGAATTCACTTCCGGCAACCGTATCCATGGCCAAAGACAACCTGTTCCAGGAGCTCAGCCAACAGATCGGCCAGCTCATCGCCAGCCCCGGCGCGCGCGAGGACATGCAGAAAAGCGCCAACGTTCTGGTCCAGAACGCGCTGGCGAAACTGGACCTGGTCACCCGTGAGCAGTTCGACGCCCAGCTCGACAAGCTGGAGCGGGCCGAGACGAAACTGCAGGAACTGGAGCAGGAACTCGTGCGCCTGCAGGCGCAGATCGACGCGCTCGAGGCCGGCACCGACTGACCTCCCGTCGACTTGTGCCCGCCCCGGGCGCGGCCTATAGTCGGGCCTGGAGTCCTCGCGATCCATGGAGGGATGATGGCTCTGGCCCTGGTTCACAGCCGGGCCGATGTCGGCCTGCACGCGCCGCCGGTCCAGGTGGAAGTGCACGTCGGCGGCGGCCTGCCCGCGTTCAATCTGGTCGGCCTGCCCGAAACCGCGGTCCGCGAAAGCCGCGATCGCGTCCGCGCCGCGCTGGTCAATTCCCACTTCGAGTTTCCGCAGGCGCGCATCACCGTCAGCCTGGCCCCGGCGGACCTGCCCAAGAGCGGCGGGCGCTTCGACCTGCCGGTCGCGCTGGGCATTGCCGCGGCGACCGGGCAGCTCGCCGCTGAAGCCCTGGACGGCTACGAGTTCCTGGGCGAACTCGCGCTGTCCGGCGCCCTGCGCGCCACCGGCCGCATCCTGCCCGCCGCGATGGCCTGTCGCCGCACCGGCCGGGCGCTGCTGCTCGCCGGTGACGACGCCGCAGAGGCCGCTCTGGTGTCGGGCTTGCGGGTGCTGCCTGCCGGCTCGCTGCTGGAAGCCTGCGCGCACGTCAGCGGCGAGGACCTGATCGAGGCGACCGTTTGCGCGCCCGAGCCGCCCGCAGCGGGCTACCCCGACCTGGCCGACGTGCACGGCCAGGCAGGTGCGCGACGGGCTCTGGAAATCGCTGCCGCGGGGGGCCACAACCTGCTCCTGTTCGGGCCGCCCGGTACCGGCAAGACCATGCTGGCGAGCCGGCTGCCGGGTCTGCTGCCGCCGCTGCGCGAGGACGAGTGGCTGGAAGTCGCCGCGCTGCGTTCGCTGGCCGGGGCCCCGGTCGAGCAAATCGCCGCACGCCAACGCCCGTTCCGCGCACCGCACCACAGTGCCTCGGCAGCCGCCCTGGTCGGGGGCGGCGGCAACCCGCGTCCCGGCGAGATCAGCCAGGCACACCACGGCGTACTGTTTCTCGACGAGTTCGGCGAGTTTCCGCGCCGCACCCTCGACATGCTGCGGGAACCGATCGAGTCCGGCGAAGTGTGCGTGGCACGCGCCGTCCGCACCGTGCGTTTCCCGGCGCGCTTTCAACTCGTCGCGGCGATGAATCCCTGCGCCTGCGGCTACCTCGGCGATCCGCAGCGCGACTGCCGCTGCAGTCCGGACCAGGTCCAGCGCTACCGCGCACGGGTGTCGGGCCCGCTGCTGGAGCGGTTCGACCTGGGGCAGTTCCTGTGCCGGCCGTCGGGTGGTGAACTGCTGGGGCAGGCAGGCCGGGGCGAGAGCAGCGCGGCGGTACGCGAACGGGTGCTGCGCTGCCGCGAGCGCCAGCAGGCGCGTCAGGGCTGCTGCAACGCGCGGCTGCAGCCGGACCGGGCGGTCCCGGGGCCGCTCGAGCTCGGCAGCACGGAGAAGGCCCTGTGGCGGGAGGCCGTGGACCGGCTGCGCCTGTCGGCGCGGGCGGCGAACCGGGTGCTCAAGGTGGCGCGGACCATCGCCGACCTCGACGCCGAGCACGGCATTCGTGGCGCGCACCTGCAGGAGGCGCTGGCCTATCGGCTGGAGGCACTGGCGCGGTAGTTACAGACTTCAGGCGAGCGCGCGGGCGCTCCGCTGCAGGTACTGCACCAGCGCCGCTCGCGACAGGGGGTGCGAGAACACGAAGCCCTGCACCTGGTCGCAGGCGTGTTCGCGCAGAAAATCGACCTGCTGCATGACCTCGGCACCCTCGGCGACCACCGTCAGGTTCAGGTTGTGGGCCAGGGTGATGATCGCCTTGACGATCGTCGCGTCCTCTTCACGCTCGAGCACGTGCTGGATGAAGCTGCGGTCGATCTTCACTGCGGCGATCGGCAGGCGCTGCAGGTGCGTGAAGCTGGAGTAACCGGTGCCGAAGTCGTCCAGCGAGAAGGTCGGCCCGAGAGCCCGCAGGGCCTCCATGGAACGGCGCGTGTCCTCGAAATTCGCCATGACGGCGGTTTCCGTCAGCTCGAATTCCAGGCGCTCGGGATCGATGCCGGCACGGGCGATGATATTGCGCACGGTCTGCACGAACATCTCGTCCTGGAACTGGCGGAAGGAGAGGTTGACCGAGACGTGAATCGGCGGCGCGCCCTCGGCGTCCATGTGGGCGATGTCGCTGCAGGCCTGGTGGATCGCCCAGTAGCCGAGTGGCGCGATCAGGCCCGCGTCCTCGGCCAGAGGAATGAACTCACCGGGTGACACCAGGCCGCGGACCGGGTGATTCCAGCGAATCAGCGCTTCGACACCGACGGTCTGACGGGTGGCAAGCTGCACGCGCGGCTGATAAAGGAGCTGGAACTCGTTGCGCCGCAGCCCGCGCCGCAGATCGGCCTCCAAGTACATCTGGTTCATCGCTTCCACGTTCATCTTGTCGGTGTAGAAGCGATAGGTGCTGCCGGTCAGGCTCTTGGCCTGGTACATCGCCATGTCCGCGTGCTTGAGCAGCTGGTCGGCGTTGTTGCCGGCCTGCGGATACACGGCGATGCCGATGCTGCAGCCGACGTTGAGCGGTGTGCCGTGCACGCGCACCGGCCGGGTGATCGATTCGATGACCTTGCGGGCGACGTGGACGATGTCGGCGGTCTGGCCGATGTCCTCGAGAATCAGCGTGAATTCGTCGCCGCCGATGCGCGCAATGCTGTCACTGCGGCGGATGCAGGCACCGAGGCGCTCGGCCACCGCGCAGATCAGGGCATCGCCCGCATCGTGACCGTAGACGTCGTTGACCTGCTTGAAGCCGTCGAGATCGATGAACATCAGCGCGAACTGGCCTTCGTCGCGGCGGGCGCGCTCGATGGCGCCCTGCAGCCGGTCGCGGAACAGGATGCGGTTGGGCACCTTGGCCAGCGGATCGTAGTGCGCGAGCTGGGCCAGACGCAGCTCGGCCTGCTTGCGTTCGATGGCGTAGCGGATCGCACGGCCGAGTGCGGCCGCGTCCAGTCCCTCGCGAACCAGGTAGTCGGCGGCGCCGCTGCGGATCGCCACCCGGTCCAGGTGGCCGTCGAGCTGCTCGGTGAGCACGATGACAGGCGCCTTGCAGCCCTGGGCGATCGCCTGTTCGAGCAGCGCGTGGCTGGCGGCCGGCGCGTCGGGCTGGTAATCGAACAGGATCACGTCGTGCAGCCCGCTCAGCATCGCTTCCAGCGCGAGGTCCGGTTCGGCACACCAGGTCAGCTGGAAATCCTGCTCCGAGAGCTGGCGCAACCAGCGGGCGACCCGGTTGTAGGCGCCCGGGTTACGATCGACCAGCAGGACCCGCAGCACCGCGTCCTGCGGTACTGACCTGCCTTGATCCGTATGACGTCTTCCCGGGCTCATGATGGCGAGCGACGACGGCCCCTTCCGCTCAGGCAGAATTCTTGAAAAGCCCAATAGTTATAGAAGAGAGTTCAGAGTTTTTCGAGGCTATCGGCGAAATTGGGGGAGGGAAGTGACGAGCGCATCACGCCGACGGGCCGCGCTGGCGCGGCCAAGCCCTTGAATTGTAGCCTGATTCTGACGACGCGCTCAGAGCGTATCGAGCATGTACTCGACAGCGAGACGGATTTCTTCTTCCGAACAGTCCATGCAGGCACCCATGGCCGGCATCGCGTTGAAGCCATTGATGACGTGCGCGACCAGCGTGTCTTCGCCCTTCTCGAGTCGACCGGCCCAACCGGCCGGGTCGGCGAGTT
>CAZOUC010000220.1:0-3132 GCA_964582825.1 uncultured Enterobacteriaceae bacterium
GCTGGAGCAGCAGGAAGACGCCCCGATCATCCGCCTGATCAACGCGATCCTGTCGCAGGCGATCAAGGACGGCGCCTCGGACATTCACATCGAGCCCTACGAAAAGCGCCTGGTCGTGCGCTATCGCGTCGACGGCGTGCTGCGCGAGGTCCTCGAGCCGCGCCGCGAGCTGGCGCCGCTGCTGGTGTCACGGGTCAAGGTCATGGCCAAGCTCGACATCGCCGAGAAACGCGTGCCGCAGGACGGCCGCATCTCCCTGCGCATCGGCGGCCGCGAGATCGACATCCGCGTATCGACGATGCCGTCGAGCAGCGGTGAGCGCGTGGTCATGCGTATCCTCGACAAGAACAGCCTGAAGCTGACGCTCGACGCGCTGCGGATGCGCCCGGAGGACCACGCCGCCCTGGAAGAGAACCTGCTCAAGCCGCATGGCATCATCCTGGTCACCGGGCCCACCGGCTCCGGCAAGTCCACGACCCTGTACGCCTGTCTGAACCGGCTCAACGACCGCAGTCGCAACATCCTGACCGTCGAGGATCCGGTCGAGTACAACGTGGAAGGCGTCGGCCAGACCCAGGTCAACGTCAAGGCGGGAATGACCTTTGCAAGCGGCCTGCGCGCCATGCTGCGCCAGGATCCCGACGTGGTGATGGTCGGCGAGATCCGCGACGCCGAAACGGCGCAGATCGCCGTGCAGGCGAGCCTGACCGGACACCTGGTGCTGTCGACGATCCACACCAACTCCGCGGTCGGGGTGCTCACGCGCCTGGCGGACATGGGTATCGAGCCCTTTCTGATCGCATCGAGTCTCAACGCGGTCGTCGCCCAGCGCCTGGTGCGGCGCCTGTGTCCGGACTGCAAGGCGCCGCACGTGCCCACCGAGGCCGAGCGCCGCCTGCTGCAGCTCGAGGCCGAGGACCAGGTCAGCGTCTACCGCGCGGTCGGCTGCGAGGCCTGCAACCAGCAGGGCTACCGCGGCCGGATGGGTCTGTACGAGGTGCTGCCGGTCAGCGAAACGATCCGCGCGATGGTGCATGAGCGCGCGCCGGAAGACCGCATCGTCCTCGAGGCGCGGCGCGGCCACGGGTCCTTGCGCGACGACGGCCGCGTTCGGGTGCTCGCCGGCCTGACCACGGTGGAGGAGGTCATGCGGGTGACGCAGGAGGAATAGGCCGGTGGCGGCCTTCAACTACGCGGTCCTCGACAGCCAGGGGCAGCAGAGCAAGGGCACCATCGAGGCCGACAGCAGCCGTCAGGCGCGGCAGCTGCTGCGCGACCGCGGGCTGATCCCGCTCGAGGTCCGGGCGATGGTCTCCGAGGATCGCGGAACCCAGCAGCGCGCCGGGCGACGCTGGACGCTGCCGGTCGCCGAAGTGGCACTGCTGACGCGCCAGCTGTCGACGCTGGTGCAGTCGGGAATGCCCGTCGCCGAGGCGCTCGCCGCGGTATCGCAGCAGAGTGAGAAAGCCCGTACCCGTGCCGTGGTTTCCTCGCTGCGGGCTGCGGTGCAGGAGGGCCGTTCGCTGGCCAGCGCGCTCGGCGATTTCCCGCGTGCATTCCCCAACATGTACCGCGCTACGGTCGCCGCCGGCGAGCAGTCCGGGCGTCTCGACCTGGTGCTGTCGCGCCTGGCCGACTACACCGAGAGTGCCCACGCGGCGGCGCAGCGCATCAAGCTGGCGATGATCTACCCGGTGGTGCTGATGGTGATCTCGCTGCTGGTCGTCGCGGGCCTGCTGACCTACGTGGTGCCCGACGTGGTCGAGGTGTTTGCGAAATCCGGTCAGGAATTGCCGGGCATGACCCAGGCATTGCTGGGGATGAGCGATTTCATGGTGAGCTGGGGCTGGCTGCTGCTGCTGGTGCTGGTCGCGCTGCCGATAGGCCTGCGCCTGGCGCTCGTGGATCCGGACCGCCGCGAACGCTACCACCGCATGCTGCTCGACCTGCCGATCGTCGGACGCCTGGTGATGGCCAGCAACACCTCGCGTTTTGCCGGCACCCTGAGCACCCTGGTCAGCAGCGGGGTGCCGCTGGTCGAGGCGCTCGACATCAGCGTCGCGGTGATGGGCAACAGCTTCCTGTCGCGCCTGGTGTTCGAGGCCACCGCGCAGGTCCGCGAGGGCAGCAGCCTGCATTCGGCGCTGGAGCGGACCAGGCGCTTTCCGCCGATGATGGTCTATATGATCGCCTCGGGCGAGGCGAGCGGCGAACTGGAGAACATGCTGGCGCGGGTCGCCGAGAGCCAGCAGATGGAGCTCGACAACCGCGTCAGCACCCTGATTGGATTGTTCGAGCCGGCGGTATTATTGTTCATGGGCGGCGCGGTCATGGCGATCGTCGTGGCGATGCTGCAGCCGATCTTCAACCTGAACCAACTGATCTGAGGACGGGAGTCTCACATGCGCGGCATACAGGCACGGGGGCAGGGCGGTTTCACGCTCATCGAGATCATGGTCGTGGTCGTCATCATCAGCGTGCTGATCGCTCTGGCGGCACCGAGCTTCATGGGGCGCGCCGAGCAGGCCAAGGTCACCGCGGCGAAGACCGACCTGACCACCTTCGGTCAGGCCCTGGAAATGTATCGCCTCGACAACTCCCACTACCCGAGCACCGACCAGGGGCTCGAGGCGCTGGTCAGCAAGCCGTCCGGCTCGCCCGAACCCAAGAACTGGAATCTCGACGGTTACCTCGCCAAGGGCAAGCTGCCGGTCGATCCCTGGGGCAACCCCTACCAGTACTACCTCGGCCAGGACCGGCGCAGCTTCGACCTGTTCAGCTACGGGGCCGATGGCAGCGAGGGTGGCGAGGGCCTCGACGCGGACATCTTCTTCGAAGACATCTGAGCGGCGCGCCGGCGGTGGCGGGGGCGCGGACGAAACACACGGCGGCACGGCAGCGCGGCTTCACGCTGCTCGAGATCATGGTCGTCGTCGTGATCATGTCGGTGCTGATCGGCCTGGTGACCCTGTCGGCGAGCGGTGGCCGCCAGCGCGATCTCGGCAACGAGGCCGATCGCCTGGCGCAGGTGCTGGCCCTGGCCAGCGAGGAGGCGGTGATCGAAGGCGCGGAATACGGCCTGCTGGTCGACGAGGCCGGCTACGCCGTGACCCGTTTCGACGTCGAGGAAGA
>CAZOUC010000220.1:3142-5168 GCA_964582825.1 uncultured Enterobacteriaceae bacterium
GGCCGGAACGGTGGCTCGTCGAGGAAGAGAGCTGGATCGAATTCGACGAGCCACCGTTCCGGCCTTACGTCCTGCCCGAGGGCATGCTGCTCGAGTTGAGCGTCGACGGTGACGTGACCGAACTGCCCGAAGCATTCGCGCCCGCCGGCGACGCGCCGCAGATCCTGCTGCTGTCGGACGGGGAAATGACCGCCTTCGAACTGCGCCTGCGCGATGAACGCGACGAGCGCCTGGGACAGCGGATTCGCAGCGAAGGCTGGCTGCCATTGGAGCGCTCCTGATGCGCCGGATCGCCGCCGGTTTCACCCTGATCGAGGTGCTGGTGGCGCTGGCGATCTTCGCCTACGCGGCGGCTGCCATCTCGCGGCAGTCCGGCAGTTACGGCGACCAGGTGCAGCGCCTCGAGGCACGTGCCATGGCGCAGTGGGTCGTCGACAATCACCTGGCGCTGCTGCGCTCGGAGGGCCAGGCGCCGCCGACCGGCCGCGGCGAGTACGAGTACGACCTGGGCGCCCGCAGCTGGGTGATCAACCAGGTGGTCACCGTCGAGGCGCAGGGCCTGCGCCGCATCGAACTGGCGGTGGCCGAGGCGGATTTCCCCGATCGTGTACTGCTCAGCACGGTGGCGTTTCGTGCCGAGCGCTGAGGTCCAGTCTCGCCAGCGCGGTTTCACGCTGCTCGAGGTCATCGTCGCGCTGACGGTGTTCTCGACCATCAGCCTGGCCGCGTTCCGGGTCCTGAGCAGTACCGGGGCGCTGCAGGAGCGGGCCGACCAGCGGATCGACGAACTGGCCGCCCTGCAGCGCAGCGTGTCCCAGCTCGACCATGACCTCGACCAGCTTCTGGCCTGGCCCGCCCCGCAGGAAGCTGACGAGCTCGAGCTGCCCGAGGGCGAGGCGGTTACCCTGGTCAGCGGCGGGCGACGCAATCCCCTGCAACGGGCACGCAGCCAGCTCGCCGGGGTCGCCTGGGTGCTCGACGGCGACGGCGTGCTGTGGCGCAGCCATTGGGACGGCGCCGGGCGGGACGCCGTTGAAACCCGCAGCCGTGAAATGCTGCGAGGCGTCGATGCCATCGAGTGGCGGTTTCTCGACGAGGAGCGCCAGTGGCTGGACAGCTGGCCGCCGCCGCCGTCGGCGCAGGCCGGCGAGGAGCGGCCGGCGCTGCCGCCGCTGCCGCTGGCCGTCGAAGTGCGCCTGCAGACACAGACTTTCGGCGAGGTGTGGCGCCATGTGGCGTTGCGCTGAGCGTCGCGGTCAGCGTGGCGTCGCGCTGCTTACCGTGTTGCTGGTGGTCGCGCTGATCACCATGCTTGCGACCGAGATGATGCGCAGCGGCTTCATGGCGGTGCGCCGCGCCGGCAACGTCAGCGAGTCCGCGCAGGCGCGGCAGTACGCGCAGGGGCTCGAGGAACTCGGCAGGCAGCTGCTGTACGCCGACCACGTCAGCGATGCCCGCTCCGGGGACGTCGACCACCTCGGCGAGGACTGGGCCGCGCAGGAGCTGAATTTCGACTTTGCGACCGGGGAGCTGGACCAGCAGGAACAGATCACGATGCGCCTGCGCATCGTCGATCTGCAGGGCCGTTTCAATGTCAACAACCTGGTGGGAGAGGATGGTCGCGTCGACGCGGCGGCGCAGCAGCGCTTTCGGCGCCTCCTACTATACTTGGGTTTGCCACAGACCCTGGCCGAGCGCACCGTGGAGCTGATGCAGGCGGGCCGGCAGCCGGAGCGCCTGCAGCCCTTGCTGCACGTGAGCCAGCTGCGCCTGCTGCCGGGCCTGGAGGCGGAACAGTACCGGGCCCTTGCGGCGCAGCTCGTCGCGCTGGCGCCCGGAACGACCGTGAATGTAAACACCGCGTCGGAGGCCGTGTTGATCGCTTACGCCGATACCACCGTGCCCGTTGCCGATCTGGAACGGATCGTGCTTGGCTTCGTCCGGGCGCGCGAGCAGCAGCCGGTGACCGGCATCGGGTCCTGGCTGCAGGGCAGCGTCGGCCGCTATTTTGTCGCCGCGCAGGAGG
>CAZOUC010000221.1:0-5131 GCA_964582825.1 uncultured Enterobacteriaceae bacterium
GCCGGGCTGACCGTCGCCAACCGCACCGTCGACCGGGCGCAGGCCCTCGCCGCGGCCTTCGCCGATGCCGCCTGCGCCGTCGAGGCCTGCGGATTCGACGAGCTGGCCGGACCCTACGATCTGCTGCTGCACGCGACCAGCGCCGGGCTCGATGGCCGGCTGCCGACGCTGCCGGCCGGCCTGGCGGCCCCGGACGCGGCGGCCTACGACCTGTTCTACGCCGATCGGCCGACGCCGTTCCTGCGCTGGGCCGCCGCCGCCGGCATCGAGCGTCGCGCCGACGGCCTCGGCATGCTGATCGCGCAGGCCGCGGAATCCTTCCTCGACTGGCGCGGCGTCAGGCCGGAAACCGATTCGCTGCGTACCCTGCTGCGTACCCCGGCTGCGGAGTAAGCCGAAGTGAGCAGACGATTCATAGCCGGCGCCACCTGCCCGGACTGCAGGCAACTGGACACCATCTACGTGGTCGTCGAGCCGCAGGTGATGATCCAGCGCTGCACGCGCTGTGACTTCACCGCGCGCCTGTGGCGGACCGAGGACGGCGGGCCGCCGGCCCCGCCGGCGTCCCGCGACGACGCGCCGCAGGCGGTGCGGATTCTCGATCCGGGTGCGTCCAAATCCAGTTGAATCGAATTCACTAAGGCCTCTCGCCCGCGCCGGCCGCTTTGTTATACTTGCCGGGCTCAACTCAGGGGGAATCGCGACGCCGCCCACGCGGGCGGATCGCTCGGTGCTGTCACCAAAGGGGTCAGCCGGTCGAGCAACGCGCCTGGCAGTGGCCCGGCACGGCTGATGTGGTCCCCTCGACTCAGGGAGAAATGCCGTTCATGAACACGACGATCAACAGGCTGTCGGGGCTGATCGTGGCGTCGCTGCTGCCCGTTGCGGCGCTGGCCAGCGACGGCGAGCGGTCGAGCATCAACATGCCCGTCGGCGCGACGACCGTGTCCCACGAAATCTACGACCTGCACATGCTCGTGCTGTGGATCTGCGTCGCGATCGGCGTCGTCGTGTTCGGCATCATGTTCTATTCGATGTGGGCGCACCGCAAGTCGCGTGGCGTCACCCCGGCGACCTTCCACGAGAGCACCAAGATGGAAATCGCCTGGACCGTCGTGCCGTTCCTGATCCTGCTCGGCCTGGCGGCGCCGGCGACCAGCACCCTGTTGAAGATCTACGACACCTCCGACGCCGACCTGACGGTGATGATCACCGGCTACCAGTGGAAGTGGCGCTACGACTACATCGACCACGACGTCAGCTTCTTCTCCAACCTGAGCACGCCGCGCGACGAGATCATCGGCGCGGTCGCCAAGAACGAGAACTACCTGCTCGAGGTCGACGAGCCGCTGGTGATTCCGGCCGGCCAGAAGGTGCGCTTCCTGCTGACCGCCGCCGACGTGATCCACTCCTGGTGGGTGCCGGAACTGGCGGTCAAGAAGGACGCGATCCCCGGCTTCATCAACGAGACCTGGACCAACGTGCCCGAACCGGGCACCTTCCGCGGCCAGTGCACGGAGCTGTGTGGCAAGGACCACGGCTTCATGCCCGTCGTCGTCGAGGTGGTCGAGCCGGAAGAATTCGAAGCCTGGCTCGCCTCGCGGCAGGCCGACACCGTCGTCGAGGCGGCCCAGGTGTCCGAGACCTTCACGATGGACGAGCTGATGAGCCACGGTGAAGAGGTCTACGGCAAGGCCTGCGCGTCGTGCCACATGCCGAACGGCCAGGGTATCGCCGGCGCGTTTCCGGCACTGGCCGGCAGCGCCGTGGCGATGGGTCCGATCGACGCCCACCTGGACACGGTCGTCAACGGCCGCCCGGGCACCGCGATGCTCGCCTTCGGTCCGCAGCTCTCCGAGCGCGACCTGGCGGCGGTGATCACCTATCAGCGCAACGCCTGGGGCAACAACATGGGCGACCGCGTGCAGCCGGCCGACGTCGCCGGCTACATGAACGAACAGTAACGGTTTAGGGAGTTTCAACGATGGGAGCGCACGGACCGGCCAAGGGCATTTCCCGCTGGCTCTTCACCACCAACCACAAGGACATCGGCACGATGTACCTGTGGTTCTCCTTCGCGATGTTCATCGTCGGCGGCATTTTCGCCCTGGTGATCCGCGCCGAACTGTTCCAGCCCGGCCTGCAGGTCGTGCAGCCGGAATTCTTCAACCAGATGACCACCATGCACGGCCTGATCATGGTGTTCGGCGCGATCATGCCGGCCTGGGTCGGACTCGCGAACTGGATGATACCGATGATGATCGGCGCGCCCGACATGGCGCTGCCGCGGATGAACAACTGGAGCTTCTGGATCCTGCCGTTCGCCTTCTCGTTGCTGCTGTCGACCCTGTTCATGGAGGGCGGCGGTCCGAACTTCGGCTGGACCTTCTACGCGCCGCTGTCGACAGACTACGCGCCGTCGTCCACCACCTACTTCATCTTCGCCGTCCACCTGGCCGGCATGTCGTCGATCATGGGCGCGATCAACATCATCGCGACCATCATGAACATGCGCGCGCCGGGCATGACCTACATGAAGATGCCGCTGTTCGTGTGGACCTGGTTCATCACCGCCTACCTGCTGATCGCCGTGATGCCGGTCCTGGCGGGCGCGGTGACGATGATGCTGTTCGACATTCACTTCGGCACCAGCTTCTTCAGCGCCGCCGGCGGCGGCGATCCGGTGCTGTTCCAGCACATCTTCTGGTTCTTCGGGCACCCCGAGGTGTACATCATGATCCTGCCGGCTTTCGGCGTGATCAGCGAGATCATCCCGACCTTCGCGCGCAAGCGCCTGTTCGGCTACTCGTCGATGGTCTACGCTTCGGCGTCGATCGCCTTCCTGTCCTTCATCGTCTGGGCGCACCACATGTACACGGTCGGCATGCCGATCGCCGGCCAGCTGTTCTTCATGTACGCGACGATGCTGATCGCCGTGCCGACCGGCGTGAAGGTGTTCAACTGGGTCACGACGATGTGGCGCGGCGCGATGACCTTCGAGACGCCGATGATGTTCGCCATCGCGTTCATCATCCTGTTCACGATCGGCGGCTTCTCCGGCCTGATGCTGGCGATGGCGCCGCTCGACACCCAGTACCACGACACCTACTTCGTCGTCGCCCACTTCCACTACGTGCTGGTGCAGGGCGCGCTGTTCTCGATCTACGCCGCGGTCTACTACTGGCTGCCGAAGTGGACCGGGCACATGTACGACGAGTTCCTGTCCAAGGCGCACTTCTGGCTGACCTTCATCGGTGTGAACCTGGCGTTCTTCCCGATGCACTTCGTGGGTCTGGCCGGCATGCCGCGCCGGATCCCGGATTACGCGCTGCAGTTCGCCGACTACAACATGCTGTCGTCGATCGGCGCCTACGTGACCGGCTTCTCGCAGCTGATCTTCCTGTTCGTTGCGATCAAGTGCATCCGCGGCGGCAAGAAGGCCACGCCGGAAGTCTGGGAAGGCAGCCACGGCCTGGAGTGGACGGTGCCGTCGCCGGCTCCGTACCACACCTTCGCGGTGCCGCCGCAGGTCCGCTAGGGGACGGGTGAGTCGATGAGCCAGACCCGTTCCACCGCCTCCGTCGTCGGCCGCCTGGTGCTGCTGGTGGTCGGCATGTTCGGTTTCGGCTTCGCCCTGGTGCCGCTGTACGAAGTGTTCTGCGAGGTCACCGGCATCCAGGACCGTGACCAGCTCGAGAACGCCAGTGTCGCGACGCTGAACGGCGGTGTCGACGAAAGCCGGGAGATCACCGTGCAGTTCGTCGTCGTCAATGGCGGCACGATGCCCTGGGAGTTCCGGCCCGACCGCGTGTCGGTGAAGCTGCACCCGGGCGAGCCGTTCACGACCAGCTACCTGGCCCACAACGGCACGGCGCGGCAGATGACCGCGCAGGCGATCCCGAGCGTGAGCCCCGGCAAGGCCTCGCTGTATTTTCACAAGACCGAGTGCTTCTGCTTCGAGCAGCAGACCCTGGCGGCCGGCGAATCGGTGGACATGCCGCTGCGCTTCGTGGTCGACCCGGAGCTGCCGGACGACATTCACACGATCACGCTCGCCTACTCGATTTACGACATCACCGCTGACGCGGCGCCGTCGCCGGTAGCCGCCGCAACGAAGCTGCGATAGCGACAGGAACCACCAGGAGACCGACCATGGCGCAAGAGACCGCCGAGGGCCATCAGACCTACTACGTGCCGGAAAGCTCGAAGCTGCCGTTCCTGGCCAGCATCGGTCTGCTGCTGACCGTGTACGGCGCCGGCACCATGCTCAACAGCGCCACTTTCGGTTACGGCGGTTCGTCCTGGGCCTTCTACCTGGGCCTGCTGGTGCTGCTGGCGGCGATCTGGAGCTGGTTCGGCAACACGATCCGCGAGAGCCTGGCGGGTCTCAACAGCCCGCAGCTCGACCGCTCCTACGTGCTCGGCATGCAGTGGTTCATCTTCTCGGAGATCATGTTCTTCGCCGCCTTCTTCGGTGCGCTGTTCTACGTGCGCACCTTCGCCGTGCCGTGGCTCGGCGGCGAGGGCGACAAAGGCATCGCCAACATGCTCTGGCCCGGTTTCGAAGCGGCCTGGCCCCTTATGACCACGCCGCAGCAGGCGGTCGAGGCGACCGGCGGGGTCCAGGCGATGGCGCGTACCGACGAGTTCACCGGCGCCAACTCCACCATCCACTGGAACAGCATCCCGCTGCTGAACACGATCCTGCTGCTGACCTCGAGCGTGACCGTGCACTTCGCGCACACTGCGCTGAAGGCCGGCAAGCGCCAGGCGCTGACCTGGTGGCTGGCGGCGACCCTGCTGCTCGGCTTCACCTTTGTCGGCTTCCAGGCCTACGAGTACGTGCACGCCTACAGGGATCTCGGCCTGACCCTCGGTGCGGGAATCTACGGGGCGACCTTCTTCCTGCTCACCGGCTTCCACGGTGTGCACGTCTGCCTCGGCGCCATCATGCTGACGGTGATGTTCGTGCGGGCGACGCGGCACGGCCACTTCACACCGGAGCATCACTTCGGTTTCGAGGCGGCCTCCTGGTACTGGCACTTCGTCGACGTGGTCTGGGTCTGCCTATTCCTGTTCGTCTACATTCTCTGACCCGGGCGGGGCGGTCGGCTGGCCGGCGAAGCCCTGC
>CAZOUC010000222.1:0-1501 GCA_964582825.1 uncultured Enterobacteriaceae bacterium
GTCCACGTCGGCGGCCAGCCCCACCGAGAACTGGTCGGCTCGTGCGGTCTGGAGGCCCCCGGCACCCCGCTCATTGAAGGTTCGCGACGGCTGGTACGCGGCTTCGGCCCGCAGTGCCATGTCGCCCAGGGCCGTCTCGGCGCTGGCGCCCAGCAGTTCGCGGCGCCGGTAGAAGCGCTCGACCGACGGGCCGCTGCCGTTGACGACGACGCGGCCGAGTGGCTCGTGATCGCTGCCGCTGTACGCCTGCAGGCTGAAGTCGATTCGCCCCAGCGCGCGTGATGCGCGCAGGCCAAGGGCACCGTCCCCGATCATGGAGCGCCCGCCTTCGGTCGCCAGGTCAGGCAGAGCCGAGCCGGGCTCGGCGCCGAAGCGGAAACGCGGCGCGCTCAGCTCGAACCAGGCGCCGGGTTCGGGGACTTCGTGCGCGGTGTAGTCCGGCAGCAGCGCGGCTTCCAGGCGCCAATCGCCCGCGAAGACGTCTACATAGGCGGACCACAGACCGATGCGCGAGTCGCCGAAGTCGTCGAGAATGAACTCGCGGAAGCTCTGCGGATTGAGCACGTCCAGCACCTTGATGCCGTCGAGGCGCCCCCAGACGATCTGCTGCTTGCCGAAGCGGACGATGCCCTGTGGCAGGCGGTGCTCCCAGTACAGGTCGCGCAATTCGAGGGTACCCGCCGAGCCGATCGTCAGCGGTTGCGTCGCGGTCGCGTAGCTGTCGAGCTCCGGGGTGCCCGGTTCCAGGCGTTGTTCCGCGTCCAGCCGCAGTCGTGCCGACAGCACCAGGCTGCTGTCGCCGGCAAGGTCCAGTTCGAGCTTCGGCGTGGCTTCGAGTACCAAATGCGTGGCGTCGCTGGCGGCATCGTCGAAGCCGACGCTCAGGTCGACCGGCACCTGGGCTGAGCGCAGGGACTGGGCGTGTCCGGGCAGCGTCGCCAGTGCGGCGAGCCACAATGGCAACAGGGCGGCCTGCTTCACGGCAGCAGCGCTGTCGGCAGCCGTTGGCTCAAGGCGGCGGGATCGAGCACTGCGTCCGGCAGTTGCTCGGGATACTCCACGTCGCGGTAGCGGAAACGGGTCTGATGGTCGGTCTGGTGGTTGACCACCTCGATGTCGGTTGCCGTCCAGATCTCGCCGTCCTGCTGCACAGCGTGCACCGTTACCGTCTTCAGCGGCTCGCCGTCGGGGTCGCGAAAGCGAATCTCCCGGAACAGCCAGCTGTTGCCGTCGACCAGTGCGTCGAAACCGCCGTAGCCGAGCTCTTTGGCGATCTCCGGGCTACGGGTGGTGCCGGACAGGCGCAGCAGGGTCTCGCCGTCGACGTCGACGTGGCCGTCGTAGCTGAAGCGGTAGTCGGCCAGCGGCAGCTTGAGCTCGGACTGGATGTCTTCGTAGGTGAAGTCGGTGCCCAGGAAGTAGTCGCCGCGGTCCGAGGCCGGAATGCGTCGTACCTTGCGTGTCGCCGGCAGGAACAGCCAGCGGTCGTCGCTGCGGTCCT
>CAZOUC010000222.1:1511-5120 GCA_964582825.1 uncultured Enterobacteriaceae bacterium
GGTAGTCGCGGCTGAGGAAGCTGACGCCGTAGACGGATTTCGGCGCCAGGTAGGTGAAGCGGGTGCTGCGCGCCTCAGCGTCACTGCGCTTGAGCACCAGCGCCGAACGCTCCCGGGTGCTGCCGCGCCGGTTGGTGAGCGTGATGTCGATGACCCGTCGCGTCGCGGCCCCTTCCGGGCGTTCGGCGACCTGGCGGGCGACGTCATCGCCGGTCCACTCCGCGGCGCGGCCGGAGTGGGCGAGCAGCAGGCCGGTGAGCAGCGCCACACCGGCTGCTACCGCCCGACCGACCGTGCCGTCACGCGGTTGGAAGGCGCGCTGGCTGCGGGCCCGCCCCCAGGCGAACAGGGCAGGGACCAGGACCAGCGCGCTCAGGTAGCTGCCGAGAGCTGCCAGCGCCACCAGGCCGCCGAAGCGCTGCAGCGTAGGCAGGTCGCTGCTCATCAGCACGGCAAAGCCCATGCCCAGGGCCAGGGCGTTGAACAGGCAGGCGCGGGCCGTCAACGGCAGGGCGTGGTCGACGGCGAGGTGGATGTCCTCGTCGTGCAGCTTGAGCGCCTCGTGCAATTTGTCGATCAGGTGGATGGCGAAGTCGACACCGACACCGATGGCGATGGCTGCGAACATGGACGTGGCCGGCTCCAGGTACACGTCGAAGGTGGCCATCGCCGCGTACAGCAGCAGCACCGTGATGCTCACCGGCAGCACTGCGACGATGCCCGAGGTGACCGACCGGAACACGATGACCGAGGTCAGCAGCACCAGCGCGAGCGACAGCAGCACGCCATTGAAATGGGAGCGCTGCAGGCTGCTCATCCAGTGGTAGCTCAGATTCACGTCGCCGCTGAGCTGCGCGCGCATGCCGGCCTCGTTGAATTCCTCCTGGAAATAGGTCCGCATGGCCTCGACGGTGCCGCGGTTCAGGCTGAAGTGCGACTCGTTGAGCACGCCACGCACCAGCGCACGCTGGTAGTCGGCGTCGATCTCCTCCTCGAGATCGGTCGGGTCGCCGGAGACCTCGTAGACCAGCAGATACTGGGCGATGGCCGCATCGTCCTCCGGCAGGGCGCGCGCCGCAGCTTGCTCGGGCGGCAGTTCTTCCAGCGCCACGTGCAGCTGCGCCAGGTAGTCGACGATCGACACGGTCTTGCCAACGTACGGCAGGCTCTCGAAGTGGTCCTGCAGCGCGGCAATCTTGGCCATACGCCGGGCGCTCAGCAGCCCTTCCGGCTCGTCGGTCTCGATGACCACGTCGAGGAAGCCGCTGCCGGCGAAGGTCTCGTTGATGACGCGATCGGCCAGGTAGATCGGCTCGTCGGTGGCGAAATTGTCGACCTGGGAGCGGTCGATTCGCAGCTGTGCGGCCTGCACGGCGAGCAGCACCACGCCGATCGCGAACACGCCGAGCACCCGGCCGTGGCGGCGCGCCGCCAGGGCGCCGACGTGGGCCAGTGCCCGGCCCAGCCCGCTCGGCCGGTTGTGCGTCCAGGAGGCGAAGGCCGGGCTCGCCGCGGGCTGCATCAAGACCAGCACGTTGGGCAGCGAGAACATCGAGAACACCCAGGCCAGGGCGATGCCGAGCGCGGCGAACCAGGCGAACATCGTGATCGGCGGCATGATCGAGGTGATGGCGATGCCGACGAACCCGGCGATCGTGGTCAGGCTGGTCAAGGTGATCGGCCGCGCCATCGAGGTCATGGCGTCGACGACCAGTTGGCGCGTGTCGCCGTCGGGTTGCTGCGCGCGCGCCTGGTAGTAGGCCGACAGGATGTGAATGGAGTCCGCCACCGACACGGCGACGATGATGACCGGCAGCGCGTTGGTGATGGCGTAGTAGGGCACGCCCAGCCAGGCCATCAGGCCCAGCGCGCCGCCGGCGGCGCCAACCACCACCAGCAGCGGGCCAGGCAGCGCCGAGGCGCGCCGGAAGGCCAGGAAAATGAAACCCAGGACCAGAACGAAGACCAGGGGCTGCAGCTTGCGGGCGTCGCGGTCGATGTAGGTGCTGAGATAGCCGCTGACGGCGCCCGGGCCTGCGACGTGCAGTTCGAGGCCGGGTCGTGCGTAGTCCCGCGCCAGCGCCAGTGCCGCCTCGTAACTCTCGCTGGCGCGGTCGGCGTCCTCCAGCTCCGCCATGATCACGGCCGCGCGGCCGTCGTCGCTGACCAGGGTGTTGCGGTGCGCCGGCATCGCCCGCCAGCGCTGCAGGCTGTCTGCGGCGGTCGCGGCGTCGATCGATCCGGGCTCGATGTAGGGGTCGACGAGCACCGCGCCGTCCTCCCCGCGGATCGAGGACTCGGTCGCCAGGCTGCTGACCCGGCCAGACCGCACGTTCGGGAACCGCTCCAGCTCGTCGGTCAGTTCCGCGATCAGCTCGAGAGCCTGCGGCGCGAATGCGCCGTCCGTCGCGTCGAATACCAGGGCGACGGCCAGCGAGTCGGAGATGCCGAAGACCTCCTCGGCGGTTGCGTCGGCGAGCAGCGAGGGGTGGTCGGGCGGGATGAAGGCCTTGACCGAGGTGTCTTTGACGAGTTGGGAAAGGCCTGTCGCCAGGGCCACGATCAGCACCAGGCTTATGCCAAGCAGGGTTTTCGGGTGGCGGGTGATTACCAGGAACAACTTTCGAGTTGTCTGTTCGTTCAGGGTCAGCATTGGCCGCGCATTGGCCCCCGTCGCGTGCTGCAAGTGCTCTCGGTAGCTTAGGTCTCTAAGCGCAGTGCCCCCATAGGGGCGTCTACCTATTTTTCGGGCGAGTCAATGCTTGAGTGTGCTTTCCCATCCCGCTACCGTCGCATAGCGGAATGTCGTTGGCGTTTCATATTTGTTAATGCGAAGTAATCTCTGCCTTCTGGAACGCGAAGATGCGCTGAAGGCGCTGCTGGAGCTGGTCGAGTTCAGTGCCACGGCCCACGGCCAGGTCGCCGTGATCGCCGGGGAGGCGGGCGTCGGCAAGTCCTCACTCGTCGAAGCCCTGGTGGCGGGGCTGCCCGACGCGGCCACGGTAGCCTGGGGACACTGCGACGACCTGTTCACGCCGCGCCAGTTCGGACCGTTTCTGGATCTGGCGCCGACCCTGGGTCCGGAGGTGCAGAATGCACTGACCACCGGCTCCACCCCGGCCGGCCTGTTCCCTGCCGTGCTGGCTGCCATCGATGCGCTGCCCGCCGGCAGCGTGCTGGTGTTCGAGGACGTGCACTGGGCGGACCACGCCTCGCTGGACCTGCTCAAGTTCGTCGCCCGGCGCCTCGTGCCGCTGCGCGTGCTGGTACTGCTCACCTACCGGCCCGACGAGATCGGCGCCGGCCACCCGCTGACCCTGCTGCTCGGTGATCTGCCCGCGAAAGTGACTACCCGGATCGATCTCGAGCCGCTGTCTCCCGCTGCGGTTGCGCTGCTGGCCGCGGAGCACGGACGTGACGGGCGCGAGCTCTACCGGACGACCGGCGGCAACCCGTTCTTCCTGTCCGAGATTCTGGCGCAGCCGGATGCCGAGGGCGGCCTGCCCGCTTCGGTCCGTGACGCGGTGCTGGCGCGGGCGGCACGGGCAAACGCGGATGAGCGCGAACTGCTGGACATACTGAGTCTGGCGCCGGACCCGGTGCCGCCGG
>CAZOUC010000223.1:0-5118 GCA_964582825.1 uncultured Enterobacteriaceae bacterium
CCGCAGCCGCCGCCGACCCCGCCGCCGACCGCCGAGGAGCTCGAACGTTACGCGGGCACCTACCGGGATCCCTGGTTCGGTGACGTGGTGCTGGACCTGGTCGACGGGACACTGCGGATCCGCGCGGAGAAATCGCCGATGCTGGCAGGCCGTCTCGAGCACTACTGGGGCAGCACTTTCGTCGTCCGCTGGGACGATCGGACTCTGGAAGCCGATGCGTACCTGCAGTTCCTGCTGACCTTCGAGGGAGAGATCGAGGCGATCCGCATGGCGCCTGCCTCCGACGACGTGGACAGCAGTTTCGATTTCGAGGACCTGGACCTGCGGCCGCTCGTCGACAGCGGCGGCGACGCTCAGAAGTAGCGGAACAGCGCGAGCGTCGGGTCGCCGAACAGGCGCCGGTCTTCGGCCGTACGCTCACGCAGCAGGAAGTCGCTGTAGCCCTCGACTCCGGGCGGTACGGCACGATCGCACTCGAAGCTCATGCGCCAGTCCTGGAAACGCCGTTTGCCGATGGCCTGGCGCTCGATCACGTGCTCCCCGGTGTGATGCGGGTTCATGAAGCTGCGCAGCAGCGCCGCGTCGACCGCCTCGGCCGGTCCCTCGAGCACCTGCAGGAACACACCTTCCCGGTACAGCAGCATACCGGTGAGTCCGTCGCGGACGTTGTCCCGACGGCTGTCCCGGAGGATGTCGAGCAGTCGCTCCTGAGTCATCGGGCCGCAGGCGCTGCTGGAGAAAACGAGTCGGATCATGTCGAGGGCGGCTCCGCCGGCGTTGCACACTGGAGAGTTTGACGGCAGGCATGGTGAAAGCTTGAGCCGGAATCCTCACGCTGGCCTACAATCGCCGGCATGGGCCTGTCCGGACTGCTCGCGCTGCTGCTGGCGGCGCCGATCGTCGACTACGAGACCGAACGCGGCGCTCGTGACGATTACCGCTGCGTGATCGCTGCGGTCTACGACCTCGCGATCGACGGCAGCATCGAGCGCAACGCGGTGTACAGCCGGCGCTACGCCAACATCGTCTTCGCGGTCGACACGGCTACCGGGCGCATGACCGGCCGCATCGAGAATCACAACCCCTTCGGTGAGCCGCGGGTGATCAGCCCGCCCGGGCGTGAGCGCGCGTTCAAGGTGCTGACGATCTACCGGGCGGGCAGCGACGACGCGAAGATCGACCTGCTGACGATCCACGAGTACCGCGAGGGCCCGCGCAAGCCCTTCAGCTTCGTCTCGGACCGGGCCCTGTACACCGGCAGCTGCGAGTGGTTCTAGTCCCGGTCGCCCCGGCGCTCGAGGCGCTTCTCGATCAGTTCGCGACGGCGCTTCCGGTAGTCGCCGTCACCGGGCGAGAACAGGACCACCAGCCCCACCAGCAGCAGCGGCAGTGCCAGCAGCAGGACGGTCCCCAGCGACAGCTCCGAAATCACTTGTAGACCGCGGCCTCGACAGCCGCGTACAGCGCCGGTACGCGCTGCGGGAAGTACTTCTCGACCAGCGCGAACAGGGTCGCCACGGTGCCGGCAGTCGGCTCGCCGGTGACTTCCCAGGGTCGGAAGTGCAGCTGGAAGGCGTGCAGGACATCGCGCGTCTGCCGGTCCAGTTCGCCGCTGACCTCGATGCCGTAGCCGTACGCGGCGAGCGCCTGCTGCACGGACGTGATCGTCGGCGGCGTCTCGCGGAAGCGCGTCCAGTAGCGCGCGACCGTCCCGTCGTCGGGCCAGGCGCCGATGCCGGCCTCGTAAAGCCTCTGCCAGGGAAAGCGCGGACCGGGGTCGCGCTTGCGGCTCGGCGCGATGTCCGAGTGCGCGACGACGCGGGTCGGCGTAATGTCCGGGTGCCTGGCGAGGATTTCTGTGGCCAGAGCGATCAGCAGTTCGATCTGGCGCGCCGAGTAGTCGGGGTAGAAACACAGCACCTCGGCCGGTTCGACATCGGCGTCGATCGGCGACACGCAGTGCGTCAGGTTGACGAGTTCGATACCGATCGACTGGCCGTTGAGGCCGATCTTCTCTTCCCAGCTGCTGCCGCCGGCGTGCCAGGCGCGCCGGTTCTCATCGACGAGCTGGTATACCTCGAGCTCGTCTGCGGGGTAGGTCGGGTCGCCCTCTTCAGGGATCAGGTAGTGGGCGCTGACCGGGTTGGGCGAGGGCTGCGTCAGCAATTCCATTGAGCGCCCGAAATCCTCGGCGGTGTGGTGGATGACCAGGAAGCGCACCCGGCTGTCGTGGTTGACCGAAACCGCCTCGCGTACCGCTGGCGACCCGCAGGCGCCGAGCAGGGCCAGGGTCGCGAGCACCAGCATGCGGCGAGACAGGTTCACGGCAGGGGTTCCAGTTCGTCTATCGCGCTGATGCCGAGCCCCGGTCCGTCAGGGATGGAGATCTCCGCGTGCTCGAAGCGCAGGTTGCTGTGCACGGGATCGCGCTGCGCGAGGTAGTGGGCGTCGAGATCCACCTTGGTGATGACGTTCGCCTTGGCCACGGCCAGGTGCGCGGCCGCGGCGAGACTGACGGTCGACTCGAGCATGCAGCCGATCATGCACTTGACGTCGTGGATGTCGCAGATGTCGGCGATGCGGATGGCGTTGGAGATGCCGCCGGTTTTCATCAGCTTGATATTGATGATGTCGGCGGCGTGCTGGCGGATCAGTTCCAGTGCGGCGCGTGGCCCGAACACCGACTCGTCGGCCATCACCGGCGTTTCGACGCGCTCGGTGACGTACTTCATGCCTTCGAGATCGCTGCCCTTCACCGGCTGCTCGATGAGCTCGAGGCTGATACCGCTGCGCTCGAGTTCGCGCAGCGCCGACACGGTCTGCTTGGGCGTCCAGCCCTGGTTGGCGTCGAGTCGCAGCAGGGCCCGGTCGTTGACCGCGGCCCAGATCGCCTTGACCCGCTCGATATCGAGGCTGATGTCCTTGCCGACCTTGATCTTCAGGGTCTCGAAGCCGCGTTCCACCGCCTGGATCGAGTCCTGCACCATCTTGTCGATGTAGTCGACGCTGATCGTGATGTCGGTGGCCAGCTGCGGCTCGCCGCCGCCGAGCAGCTTGTACAGCGGCGCGCCGTAGCACTGGGCAAACAGGTCGTAGACGGCGATCTCCACCGCTGCCTTGGCGCTGTTGTTGTTGACGATCGCCCCGTGGATCAGCCCGGTGACCTCGTTGAGGCGGTCGATGCGCTGGCCGATCAGTCGGTCGGCGATCGTGGTGCGGATCGCCTCGATGATCGAGCCGTGCGTCTCGCCGGTGATGGCGGCCGTTGCGGGCGCCCCGCCGAAGCCGCGGTGCCCGCTGTCGGTTTCGAGGATCACGATCACGTCCTCGATGTGATCGACAGAGCGCAGTGCGGTCTTGAACGGCGTGATCAGCGGGATGCGCAGCATGCCAAACTGGATATCGGTGATTTTCATCGCGGGCCCGTCACCTGATGCGCTTTATGGCGTAGATCCGGTCGACGAAGCTCTGCTCCGCCGTATGTTGCAGGGGGCGCAGGGGCGTGACCGCGACGCCGTGCAGCAGGCCCTGGTAGAAGTTGCCGTCCCCGTCGTAGTAGGACAGCCCCGTGACGTCATGCATCACGTACGGTTCGCCGTCGACGTGACCGATGACCAGCATCACGTGACCGGGAATGTAAAGGAGGTCGCCGACGTCGAGGTCGGCGAGGTAGCGTTCTTTCGCGGCGATTGGCGTGTCGTCGGCGAAGCGCGTGTTGCTGCCGAGGAAGCTGCGGCCCTGGTCGCCGGAATTGCGTGGCAGCAGGATGCCGAAGGAGCGGTACACCTCGCCCACGAAGCCGGTGCAGTCACGGCCGTTGTAATCGTGTCCCCAGCCGTAGCGTTCGCCGAGAAACTTGAAGGCCTGGCGCAGCAGGTTGGCGCGCGTCAGCGGCAACGGGCCCTCGTGCACGTCGCGGCTGTAGGCGATCAGCGCCGGCGCGAAATCCAGTCGTCCGTCCGCGTTCCGCAAGGGCAGGCGCACGACGTGGCTGGCGTAGGGGTTCTGGCCGTGCACCGAGTGCCCGACCTCCTCGCGGGGGACCGCGGGCAGGCGCACGCCCATGTCGAGCTGCAGCTCCGACAGCGGCGGCAAGTCGGGGTTGAAGTTGGTGCGCACGGTGCTGCCGGTGACCACGATCGACGGTTCAGCGCTGCGGTAGTCGAGCACCTGCGCGCGGCTGCCGACCGCGACGTCGTCGGCGCGGACCCAGGCGGCGTAGTTGTACGACTGGGCGAACCACCAGCGGCCGTCGGCGCTGCGGTGCAGCAGCGCGAGCGCGTTGCCCGGGAACAGGCCGTTTTCCTGGAAGCGGTCGAGGTGCGGATCGTCGACGTGGCGCAGCACGCGGTCCATGGTGGGGAACTTGCGCATCGGCGTCCGGCGCAGGACCAGGCCGAAGTGCAGGGGGTTGTCTGCGGCGACGCCGTCGAGATTCAGGCTGGCCGCGTAGCGCTGCCAGTCGGCGTCGCCGACCGGGCGACCGTCGGGGTACACCAGCTCACGCTGTGGCCGGCTGGACATCGCCAGGATGCGCTCGCGCAGCGCCGCCGCCGGCAGGCTCGCCGGCAGTTCGCCGAGGTCGGTCATCGTCGGATCGATCGCCAGAGCCTCGGCGCTGAAACTCTCGATCTCCGCGCGGCTCATCAGCTCCTGGTCCGGCTGTCCGGTGCGCGCCAACCAGTAGTCGACCTGCAGCATGGCCTCGCTGACGCCGATCACGTCGCCGAGCTTCTGCGGCTGCGGCGTCTCGCGCGGCGTGCCGGCGCAGGCGACGAGGCCCGCCGTCAGCAGCAGGACGAGCAGTCGTTTCACGAGGCGACCGCCAGGCCGGACAGGATGCGCGCGACCAGCAGCGCGCAACCGGTGCCGAGCACGTAGCCGAGCATGGCCATCAGCACACCGACCGGAATCAGGGTGCGCGAATAGGCGGCGGCCAGGATCGGTGCCGAGGCCACGCCGCCGATGTTGGCGAGCGAGGCGACCCCGCAGGTGAACAGGTCGAGTTTGAGCAAGCGGGCCGCGCCGACCATGATCGCCGCGTGCAGCAGCAGGATCGACATGCCGGCGAGTATGTACAGCGGCGCCTGCGACAGTTCGGCGAGATTCGCGCGAGAG
>CAZOUC010000224.1:0-5110 GCA_964582825.1 uncultured Enterobacteriaceae bacterium
GCGTGCTGATGCCGACCCTCGAGGCCACCTGCTCACTCGACGTGGGCTGCCCACCTGAGCGATTCGCCGCGTTCTGCGACCAGCATCCCGACCGCACCGTCGTCGTCTACGCCAACACATCCGCGGCGGTGAAGGCGCGCTCGGACTGGGTCGTGACTTCGAGCATCGCCGTCGACGTCGTCGAGCACCTGATGGACCAGGGCGAGAAGATTCTCTGGGCGCCGGACCGTTACCTCGGGGACTACATCGCCCGCAAGACCGGCGCCGATATGATCATGTGGGACGGCAGCTGCATCGTGCACGAGGAATTCAAGGCCAAGGGCGTCGAGGACCTCAAGCGCGTCTATCCGGATGCCGCGGTTCTGGTACACCCGGAATCGCCTGCTTCGGTGATCGCGCTGGCAGACCGGGTCGGCAGCACGACGCAGATCATCGACGCCGCACGCGAACTGCCGAACCCGCAGTTCATCGTTGCCACCGACCAGGGCATCTTCTACCAGCTGCAGAAGCAGGTGCCCGACAAGGAGTTCATCATTGCGCCGACGGCCGGCGATGGCGCGACCTGCCGCAGTTGCGCGCACTGCCCGTGGATGGCGATGAACGAGCTGGAAACGCTGGTCGGCTGCCTGGAGCGCGGAGACAACGAAATCCACGTGGATCCGGCGCTGGCGCAGCGCGCCCTGCTGCCGCTCGAGCGCATGGTCAACTTCGCCAAGCAGCGTCACATCGCAGTCAAGGGCAACGCCTGACCCTCGAGCAGGGCTAGTCGAGTTCCTCGCGCATCGTCTGAATGTCGCTGATGCGCGCCTGAACCCGCTGCGACTCGAGAAAGTCACCGCGCGTCATGTCCAGGGCGTAACCCAGCTGGCGCTGTGCCTGGTCCAGCGAGCCGGTCAGCACGAAGAACTCGGCGCGCGCCTTGTGCACACCGAGGATGTCGCCGGTCAGGCCGTTCAGTTCCGCCAGCTCGTACCAGACCTGGGGGTCGTCCGGCCGCTTCTGCGCGTGTTCGGCCAGCAGCTGCGCGGCGCCGGCATAATCCCGCTGACGCTGAAGCACACCGGCCAGCGCCATGGTCAGCGGGTGGTTGTCCGGCGACAGGCGCAGCAGCCCCTCGAGGCGTCGGCGGGCGCGGTCGGTGTATCCCGCGGCGGTGTCGATCTCGGCTTCGAGAATCAGGTACTCGAGCCGGTCAGGGCGCGTGGCCAGCAGCGGCGCCAGCTGGTCGCGGGCCGCGTCGAGATTGCGCTGCTCGAGCTGCGCCAGGGCCAGGCCGTAGCGGTGCGCCTCCAGATTGCCACGCTGGTTCTCCAGTTCGGCTTCGAAGCGCTTGATCGAATAGCTCGCGTTTTCGTCGTAGCGCAGCTGAATGCGCGTGCGCATCAGCTGGAATCCCAGGTCGATTCTCGGTTCGACCGGGGGCAGGCGCGTTGCGCGGGCACGCGAGTCGGCGACGCGGCTTTCGGTGACCGGGTGCGTCAGCAGGAATTCCGGCGGCCGCGAGCCGTACAGGCGCGTGGCGTCGAGCATACGCTCGAACATGCGCGGCATCGCCTCCGGGTCCATGCCGGCGTTGGCCAGGGTCTGCATGCCGATGCGGTCCGCTTCCTGCTCGTTCTGGCGGCTGAAGCGCAGGCGCGACTGTTGCGCGGCGGCCTGGGTGGCGGTCATGGCGGCCAGGCCGGCGTCTCCGCCGACGGTCGCCGCGATGACGATGCTCGACAGCAGGGCCAGCATGTTGGGGACGCCGGAGCGGGCCTGCTGCTCCACGCCCCGGGCGAAATGGCGCTGGCTGAGGTGCGCCAGTTCGTGGGCAAGGACCGCGCCCAGCTCGTCCTCGTGCTGGGCGTGCAGCAACAGGCCGTCGTGAATGCCGACGACGCCGCCGGGCACGGCAAAGGCGTTGATGCTCGGGTTGCGCACCACGACCAGGCTCAGACGGGTGTCCGACAACTGGCTGACGGCTGCCAGACGTGCCAGCAGGTGCTCCAGGTAATCGGTCAGCAGCGGGTCGTTGACCGTCGGTACCCGGCTGCGAAACATGCGCAGCCAGGCCTCTCCCAGGCGTCGCTCCTGCACCGGCGACACGAACGCGGAACTGGCGTCACCGAGTTCCGGCAGCTCGATATGGCGTGCCTGGGCGCTGGCGCCGAAGGACAGCAGGCCGGCGGCGAAGCACAGCAGCACGCCGACCGCGCCGCGCCGCGCGCGCCGCCGGACAATGCGCTGTCGCATTGCTGATATGGAATCTGTGCTCATATACACACTTCGATTATCCCACGTCCGGATAATTCCCCGGCAGGGGTACGTGGATCGCTATACTACGGTTTCCGGCGCTCGACCGGGATCGATGTGCAGACCGAGGATTCGCGGAATGGATGAAGCGGAACGGCTCGACGTGCGGGGACTGAACTGCCCGTTGCCGCTGCTGAAGGCCAAGCTGGCTCTGAACGCGATGGCGCCGGGTGGGCGCCTCGAGGTGCTGGCCACCGACGCCGGCTCCTGGCGCGACTTCGAACTGTTCTGCGAACAGAGCGGCCACGGCCTGATCGAGGCCAGCCGCGACCGGGACGAGTTCCGCTACCTGCTGGAAAAGCGCTGAGCGCCTGATAGCCATGCTGAAGGTGTTCCGCCAATGGATCGACCGCTACCTCTCCGACGAGGAGGCGGTGATCATCGTCCTGCTGATGGTGTTCGTGCTGGTGGTGCTCGCCGCGCTCGGCGAGGTGCTGGCGCCGGTCATCGCGGCGCTGGTGCTGGCCTTCATCATGCAGGGCCTCGCGGCGCGGATGGAGAAGTGGGGCGTGCCGCACGCGATCGCACTGTGGATCACCTTCGTCGTGTTCCTCGGCGGTATGGTCTGGGCCATGCTGGTGGTGCTGCCGCGGGCGTGGCAGCAGACGGTCAACCTGTTCCGTGAACTGCCGCGCATCATGGAAACCACCGAAGACGCGCTGCTGTTGCTGCCGGAGCGCTACCCGACCCTGTTTCGCGAGGAAACGGTCGAGCAGCTGGTCACGCGAATCGGCGAAGAGGTGGCGCGCATGGGCCAGGCCCTGTTGTCCTTTTCGCTGACCAACATCCCCAACCTGATCGCCCTGCTGGTCTACGTCGTGCTGGTGCCGATCCTGATTTTCTTCCTGCTCAAGGACCGGCAGGAAATTTCCGACTGGTGCAGCGGGCTGTTGCCGCGCAAGCGGCCAAGAATGACCGCCATCTGGGGCGAGATGAACCTGCAGCTGGCGAACTACGTGCGCGGCAAGTTCATCGAAATCCTGATCGTCGGCGCGGTGACCTACGTGGTGTTCACCTTCCTCGACGTGAAGTACGCGCTGCTGCTGGCCATCGCTGTCGGCCTGTCGGTACTGATCCCGTACATCGGCGCCGCCGTGGTCACGGTGCCGGTCGCCGTCGTCGGGTACTTCCAGTTCGGTTTCGGCAGCGACTTTTTCTGGCTGATGATCGCCTACCTGATCATCCAGACCCTGGATGGCAACGTGCTGGTTCCGCTGCTGTTTTCCGAAGCCGTCAACCTGCATCCGGTCGCCATCATTCTCGCGGTTCTGGTGTTCGGCGGCCTGTGGGGATTCTGGGGCGTATTCTTCGCTATTCCCCTGGCGACCCTGGTCAAGGCGCTGATCAACGCCTGGCCGCGCAAACCGTTGGGACCGGAGCCGGCCGAAGAGGGCCCGGCGGCGCCGTAGACGCGCGCGCGGCGGCGAACCGTCCAAGCTGCTGCTAGACTTTCGAAGATTGTGGTCCCCGGTTTCCCGTGGCAAGGAGCTTGCATTGCTCCATCGGGATCCACGTTCCGACCACCAGGGCATCGCATCGCGGGCGCAGCATGGACAACAAGACCGCCTTGATCGTCGACGACTCGCGCACGGCCAGCACCGTGTTGCGGCGCATGCTCGAAAAGGAGACCTTCGACGTCGACGTGCGCGAGTCCGCGGAGGCGGCGCTCGAGTACCTGGATGCGCACCGCCCGGGCGTGATCTTCATGGACCACATGATGCCCGGCCTGGACGGATTCCAGGCGGTCAAGGCGATCAAGGGTCGCAGCGAAACCGCCGAGATTCCCATCGTCATGTACACGTCGAAATCCGGCGAACTGTACATAGGCCAGGCCCGAGCCCTCGGCGCCGCCGACATCCTGCTCAAGCCGCCGACGCGGCAGTCACTGCTCGAGGTGTTCGAGCGCCTCGATGCGCGCGAGCAGGCGGCACTGAGCGCGGCGGAACCGCAGCGGCCACGCGACCTTCCGGTGGAGCCGGTCGAGACCGCCGATTCGGACGAAGAGGCGGCCGCCGCCCGTGCGCGCCCGGTGGTGGTACCCGAACCGCGTACCGAGGTCGTCGTGCAGCGACGCCTGTCTCCGCTCGGGTTCCTGCTCGCATTGCTGATCGGTATCGGTGCCGGCTATCTGGCCCGCGATCGCATCGCCCCGGTCGACTCCGAGCCGCTCACCGACCTGCAATGGGCGCTGCGCACCGACCTGACCTACGCGTACGGCGAGTCGCCGTTCGGCGGTGAACGCCTCGACATGCTCAAGGAACTCCTGCCGCGCCTGCAGGCCCAGGGCTTCGAAGGCGCCGTGCGGCTGACCGGTCATATCGGGGCATTCTGCCTGGTCGACAATGGTGCCGGCTGGGAGCTGCCGCCGAGCAACCTGCCGATCGAGAACTGCGGGCTGATCGGTCACGCGGACAGTGAGGCGCAGCGTCGCAGCCGCCTGCAGTCGCCGGCGTTCCGCAGCTTCGTCAGCACGTCGCCGCTGGCCCGGCAGATCCGTATCGAAGTCGAGGGCCGCGGCGATGGCACGCCACGTGTGGAGTACCCGACGCCGACCCAGGTGCGCACGGCCGGGGACTGGAACCGTATCGCCGCGCGCAACAACCGGGTCGATGTCGAGCTGATCCCGGCGCGCTGAAGACGTTTGCATTCGGAAGCGTCAGTCAATCGCGCTATCATCGACTGACTGCCCGACACTGATGGAGCCCCCATGCAGGACGACACCGATCCGGCCGAAACCGCGGAGTGGCTGGACGCGCTGCACGCCGTGGTCCGGCACCAGGGCAAAGCGCGCGCGGCGTTCCTGCTGAAGCAGATT
>CAZOUC010000225.1:0-5108 GCA_964582825.1 uncultured Enterobacteriaceae bacterium
GAATCCCTACCTGCTCGACCGCAGCGCCTGCGGATCGTCGACCGGCAGCGCGGTCGCCGTCGCCGCCAGCCTGGCCGCGGCGGCCGTGGGCACCGAGACCAACGGCTCGATCGTCTGCCCCGCCGCGGTGACGGGCCTGGTGGGCTTCAAGCCGACCCTGGGGCTGCTGTCACAGCGCGGCATCGTGCCGATCGCCCACAGCCAGGACACCGCCGGCCCGCTCGCACGCAGCGTCGCCGACGCGGCCCTGCTGCTCGCCGCGAGCGTCGGCAGCGCCGGCCCGGACTCTCGCGCTGCGGGTGCGGCCATGCCGGCGATACCGGCGCCTGCCGACCTGCGGCGGGACAGCCGCCTCGCCGGCAAGCGCCTCGGCGTGATGCGCTTCGCCATGGGTTACCACCCGGGCGTGGACCGCCTGTTCGACGAGCGGCTCGAGGTCCTGCGCGCCGCCGGCGTCGAGCTCGTCGACATCGAGACTTTCGACACCCTGGGCACGGTCCGTCGCCACCAGTTCACGGTGCTTCTGACCGAGTTCAAGGCGGACCTCGACGCCTACCTCGCCGGCACGCCACCGGCGGTCGCGACGCGCAGCCTGGCTGCGCTGATCGCCTTCAACGAATCGCAGGCCGATCGGGAACTGCTGTTTTTCGGCCAGGACCTGCTCACCCTGGCGCAGGCCAGTGGCGGTCTCGACGACCCCGGGTACCTGGAAGCCCGCGCCGAGGCGCGCCGCCTGGCGGGCCCGCAGGGCATCGACCGGCTGCTGGCCGAGCACGATCTGGACGCCCTGGTCGCGCCCACCACGGCGCCCGCGGCGACGATCGACCTGGTCGTCGGCGACCACTTCCTCGGCTCCGCGTCGACGCTCGCGGCGGTGGCCGGTTACCCGCACCTGACGGTGCCGATGGGCCAGGTCTGGGGGCTGCCGGTCGGCCTGTCCCTGCTCGGCGCGGCCCGGTCCGACGCAGAGCTGCTGCGCCTCGGCCACGCGATCGAGACCCGGCTCGCGGCGCGCCGGCCACCGCGCTTTCACGACGACCTCGACGCGCTGCCCGCGGCCGCCGCCGGCATGCGACCGATCGGCAGCCGGTGATCCTGCGCAACCTGATGGGCACCCGGCGGGGACGCCTTGCGTCCTTCGGCCTGCTGTACGTCTCGGAGGGCATTCCGCTCGGCTTCGCCGCGGTGGCGATGGCGGCCTACATGCGCCGGGAGGGGCTCGAGGTCGCCCAGATCGGCGCCTTTGTCGGCTCCTTCTACCTGCCCTGGGCCTTCAAGTGGGCCTGGGCCCCGCTCGTCGACCTGGTGACCCTGGAACGCTACGGTGGCCGCAAGACCTGGATCGCGCTGTGCCAGAGCCTGATGATCGTGACCCTGATCGCGATCGCGCAGATCGACTACACGCAGCAGTTCGACCTGCTGATCACCCTGGTGATCGTCCACAACATGTTCGCGGCAACGCAGGACGTGGCGATCGACTCGATGGCGGTGAACCTGCTCGAGGAAGACGAACGCGCGACGGCCAACGGTTTCATGTTCGGCGGCGCCTACATCGGCCAGGGGCTCGGTGGCGGCGGCGCGATGTTCGTATCCGACCGCTTCGGTTTCGACATGGCGTTCGTCTACGTCAGCCTGCTACTGACGACGATCCTGGCGTTCCTGCTGCTGTTCGTTAAGGACACCGCCCTGCGCGAGCAACTCTCGGACCGGGCCGCGAGCCTGTGGGCGGCGCTCGCCCACAAGGTGATGACCTTTCTGCGTGAATTGCGCGCCGGCTTTTTCCAGTCCGGACCGGGGCCGATGGTCGGCGTCGCCTTCAGTCTGCTGCCGCTCGGCGCGATGGCGATCAGCACCTCGGTCGGCACCTCGCTGCAGGTCGACCTCGGCATGGACGACGGCCAGATCGCGCGCCTGAACGTGTTCAGCACCGCGCTGTCCGGCCTCGGCTGCGTCGTCGGCGGCTTCGCCGCCGACCGCTTCGGCCAGCGCCGCATGCTCGCCCTGTGGTATGCCCTGACCAGCCTGCCGGTGCTGTACGTCGCCCTGCGCCTGTCCGGTGACAGTGGTCTCGCTGGCCTGTCGATCGACCAGTATTTCTACGCCACGCTCGCCTTCGCGTTCTTCACGGGCATGCACTACGGCACCGGCGCGGCCATCTTCATGGGCCTGACCAATCCGCTGGTCGCCGCCACCCAGTTCACCGGCTACATGGCGCTGCACAACCTGGTCATCACCTACACCAATATGTGGCAGGGCTGGGTCGCCGATGCGCAGAGCTATGCCACCGTGTTCTTCATCGACGCGGCACTGGTGGTGCTGCCGATCGCGCTGATTCCCTTCATGCGGCCACCCACACGGCGCGTGTCCGCGCTGCCGCCGAAGGGGGCTCCGCTGCCCGAGGGCGGTTGAGCCGCGGACTGCGCTAGCATGAAGCCGACGCAGCAAGAGAACCGAGCGATGGAGCAAGCACGGCGGCTGACCCGGGCGACGATCGACCTGGGCAACCTGGCCCACAACCTGGCGCTGCTGAGCCGACAGGCGGGCAGCTCGACGCTCTGGCCGGTAATCAAGGCCAACGCCTACGGCCACGGTGGCGCCCTGGTCGGGCGCTTCCTCGTCGAGCGCGGTCACCGCGAGCTGTGCGTCGCCGACGTGAGCGAAGCGATCGCCCTGCGCGACGCCGGCGTCGAAGCGCGCTTCCTGCTGCTCTCTGCGTCGCTGCCGGAACACGCCGAGGCCATCGTCGCGAGCGGTTGTGAAAGCGCGTTGTGCACGCGAGACATGGTCGACGCGCTCGCCGCCGCCGCCGCGCGGTACGACACGGTCGCGCGCATCCACGTCAAGGTCGACACCGGCATGGGTCGCCTCGGCCTGCAGCCGGACGAGGTGCCGGCCCTGCTCGATCACGTAGACCGTTTCGACCGCGTCGAAGTCCGCGCCCTGATGAGCCATTTCGCGCGCGCCGACGAAACCGACAAGGCGCACGCGGAACTGCAGATCGAGCGCTTCGACGCACTGCGCCGGACCTGCGGCGCTCGTGTGAAGATGGCGCACATGGCCAACAGCGCCGCGGTACTCGACCTGCCGCAGGCCCGCTACGACGCGGTGCGCCCGGGCATCGCGATGTACGGCCTGAAGCCCTCCGCCGAGATGCACAGCCCGCTCGCGGAGCAGTTGCGTCCCGTCCTGCGCTGGAGCAGCCGGATCGTCCAAATCAAGGAAGTGCCCGCCGGTACCGGACTGTCCTACGGCCACAGCTACGTGACCGACCGGCCGCAGCTGATCGCCACCGTCCCGATCGGTTACGGCGACGGCCTTGACCGGCCGCTGTCGAACCGCATGAGCATGCTGGTCCGGGGACAGCGCTGTCCGCAGCGGGGTCGCATCACGATGGACAATACGCTGGTCGACGTCAGCAGCCTGCGTGGCCGGGTCGCCGAGGGCGACGAAGTCGTCATTGTCGGCGAACAGGAGGGCGAGACGATCCTGGCCGACGAGCTGGCGGCGACGCTCGGCACGATCAACTACGAGGTGGTTACGGCGATTGCTTCGCGCGTCTCCCGGCAGGTCACCGGACCGGCCTGATCCCGCAAAAAGTCACTGGTGTCCGCTGCCGCGCTGCGCTACGTTCCTCGGTATCCGGGCGGCCTGGTCCAGGCTGCCGCGCCGCTGGAGGGTGCGACGATGAGATGGGCGTATGCGGATCCGTGGCGGCAGTACCGCAGCTTTGTCCTTCTCGCTCTCGCAACCCTCGGGCTGCTCGGTGTACCGCTGCTGGCGATGCAGTTCACGACGGCGGTGCAGTGGACCGTCGGCGATTTCGTGGCCATGGGCCTGCTGCTGTTCAGTAGCGGCGCGCTGTTTCTGCTGGTCGCCCAGCGCCTGCCCGCCCGGCGCCGCGTGCGGCTGGCCGGCGTCTTCGCTCTCGCCTTTCTGTACGCCTGGGCGGAACTCGCCGTGGGCCTGTTTACCGGGCTCGGCAGCTGAACGAGGCGCTGCAGGCGGTCAGGAACGCGGCGGCCCGACTCACAGGCCGAGCAGTTCCATGCGCTTTTTCGCTTCGCGCTTGCCGATGTGGCGAATGGACGCCCAGGAGGCCAGTTGCTGGTCACGCGGCCGGGACTTGCCGCTCTCCCAGTTGTAGATCGTAATGGCCGATACGCCGGCCAGCTTGCCGTAATCGGCGGCAGACAGGCCGAGCTTCTTGCGGTGCGCGGCGACGTACTTGGGCGAGAACTTGACGGTTTCCGCTTCCTCGGCCGGCGGCTCTTCCGCCAGGCGCTTGCGCTCCTGGGTCTCAAGAAAGGCCAGGCGTCGGGTCAGGTCGAGGTTCTGTGCGTTGAGTTCGGCGATCCGCCGGCGGTACTGGGTGGACGCTTTCTTTAGCGCGGCGAGTTCGCGACGAGCTTCCTTACGGGCGATTCGGGAGATTTCGGACTTAAGGGCATCTGCAAGTGACGTCATTTAATACTCAATTCAAAAAACGATCACAAAAGTCTATCACCAGTGGCTCACATGGCCCAATCGAAGCCGAGGCGTAACCCTTGCCGACCCCTGATCGATCCCTCTCCAACACGCGATTTGCAACGGGTGGCCCGAAACCAGCGTGCCGCAGCAAAGCCGGAAACCACCGTTCTGAAGGCCTGTCGAGCGCCAGGCCGCTTGACCCATCGCGGCGCAGCGCCGGGCGACGTTGCAAACGTCGGCACCCGACAATAGAATAATTTATTCTTATAGCCCCTGCCGCGATACGGATGATCGACGACGGCTTCACCTACCTGGCGCTCCTGCTGGCCATCGCCGGCTGCCTGAAGCTCGCCGAGCAGGCGCGCCTGGTGCGCCTGCTCGACTACGTGCCCGGCATCGTCGTGCTTTACTTCGCGGTGATGGTGCTGGCCTCGCTGGGACTGTGGCAGAACAACGACGAGATCAACGCCCTGTATCGCGGCACCAAGAGCAACCTGCTGCCGGCGATGATCTTCCTGCTGCTGCTGAAAACCAACCTGCGCCAGATCGCCCGCCTCGGCGGTCGTCTGCTGGCCGGCTTTCTCGCCGCAACCGCCAGCATCATGCTGGCCTTCGTCGTGGTGTTCCTGGTGTTTCGCGGT
>CAZOUC010000226.1:0-1608 GCA_964582825.1 uncultured Enterobacteriaceae bacterium
CGGGCCGAACGTAGCGCCGGTACTGCGCCTCCGA
Source organism: uncultured Enterobacteriaceae bacterium (assembly GCA_964582825.1). GTDB lineage: Bacteria > Pseudomonadota > Gammaproteobacteria > Pseudomonadales > UBA5518 > CAZOUC01. The sequence goes on from CAZOUC010000226.1 coordinate 35, forward strand.
CAACTCCAACCACTCGCGCTCGACCGCGTCGCGCTGGCCCCGCAGGTCGCCCTGCCACGGCTCGAGCACCTCGAAGCCGCAGTCCGAAGGCGTCACGACGAGGCTGCGGCGCAGCAGGTCGAGGACCCAGCAGACCGGGTCGCGGTGACGCGAGAACCGCAGCTGGCGCGCCTGCAGGGATGCCGCGAGTCGCTCGGGATCCAGCACCCTGACCTTGTCCTCGAGCACCTGGGCCAGCAGCATGGACAGGCGCCGCTCCGTAGACCGCTTCTGCTCCTGGTCGTAGGCGTTCCAGTTGATGATCTCGTGCGCGAAGCGCTTGCAGCCGCGGCACACGTGGTCGCCGAACACGGTCGAACAGGTGCCGATACACGGCGTCCGTACCGGGCCGTCCTCCCGCGTCATCGTGGTCTGCCTTGCCAAAGCACCATCCAGCCCCCGGCCCTTCTGGCCGTCGATGGTAGCGCAATAAGCGCGGTGAATGTCCGCCATCGAGGCCTCGTTGCGCACGCGCCTTCCGATATACTGGAAGCCGGATTATTCGGACCAGTCTGGAGGTGACATCGTGCTCGAAGCGTACCGTGAACACGTGGCGGAACGGGCCGCCGAGGGAATCGTGCCCAAGCCCCTGAGCGCCGAGTGGACATCCGAACTGGTCGAGCTGCTGAAGGCGCCACCGTCCGGAGAAGAGGCGTTCCTCCTCGACCTGATCACCAACCGCGTACCGCCCGGCGTCGACGACGCCGCCTACGTCAAGGCGGCCTTCCTCAGCGCCATCGTCAGCGGTGACGCGACGTCACCGCTGATCGACCGGCGCCAGGCAATCGAACTACTCGGCGGCATGCTCGGCGGCTACAACATCCAGACCCTGGTCGACGCCCTCGACGATAGCGAGCTCGCCGACGGCGCGGCGCAGGCGCTCAAGCACACCCTGCTGATGTTCGATGCCTTTCACGACGTCGAGGAAAAGGCCCGGTCCGGCAACGCCCACGCCCAGGCGGTGATGCAATCCTGGGCTGACGGCGAGTGGTTCACAAAACGCCCGGAGGTGCCCGAGAGCCAGAAAATGACCGTGTTCAAGGTCAGCGGCGAGACCAACACCGACGACCTGTCGCCGGCGCCGGACGCCTGGAGCCGGCCGGACATTCCGCTGCACGCACTGGCGATGTACAAGATGGCCCGCGAAGGCATCGAACCGGACGAGCCGGGCAGCCGCGGTCCGATCGCCCAGATCGAGGCGCTCAAGGAAAAGGGCCACCCGATCGCTTTCGTCGGCGATGTCGTCGGTACCGGCTCGAGCCGCAAGTCGGCCACCAACTCGGTACTCTGGTACTTCGGCTTCGACATTCCCGGCGTACCGAACAAGCGCTCCGGCGGTGTCTGCATCGGCGGTAAAGTCGCACCGATCTTCTTCAACACCATGGAAGACGCCGGTGCCCTGGTATTCGAAGCACCCGTCGACAAGATCGAGATGGGCGACGTGATCGACATCCGCGTCTACGAGGGCCGCATACTCAATGCCGACACCGGTGACGTGCTCAGCGAGTTCGCGCTCAAGTCCGAGGTCATCCTCG
>CAZOUC010000226.1:1618-5083 GCA_964582825.1 uncultured Enterobacteriaceae bacterium
GGCGGCCGCATCAACCTGATCGTCGGCCGCGGTCTGACCCAGCGCGCCCGCGAGTCCCTGGGCCTGCCCGAGACCGACCTGTTTCGCAAGCCGTCCCAGCCGGAAGACACCGGCAAGGGCTTCACGCTGGCGCAGAAAATGGTCGGTCGCGCCTGCGGGCTGCCGGGCGTGCGGCCGGGCATGTACTGCGAGCCGCGCATGACCACGGTCGGCTCGCAGGACACCACCGGCCCGATGACCCGGGACGAGCTCAAGGACCTGGCCTGTCTCGGCTTCACCGCCGACCTGGTCATGCAGAGCTTCTGCCACACCGCGGCGTACCCGAAGCCGGTCGACATCGATACCCAGCACTCGCTGCCGGATTTCATCCGCAATCGCGGCGGCGTGTCGCTGCGCCCCGGCGACGGCATCATTCACAGCTGGCTCAACCGCATGCTGCTGCCCGATACCGTCGGCACCGGCGGCGACTCGCACACCCGCTTCCCGATGGGCATTTCCTTTCCGGCGGGCTCCGGCCTCGTAGCCTTCGCCGCCGCTACCGGTGTCATGCCGCTGGACATGCCCGAATCCGTGCTGGTGCGCTTCAAGGGCGAAATGCAACCCGGCATCACCCTGCGCGACCTGGTGCACGCGATCCCCTATTACGCGATCAAGGAAGGTCTGCTGACCGTCGAGAAGAAAGGCAAGAAAAACATCTTTTCGGGCCGGATTCTCGAGATCGAGGGCCTCGAGAACCTGACCGTCGAGCAGGCCTTCGAATTGTCCGACGCCTCGGCGGAGCGCTCCTGTTCGGGCTGTACCATCAAGCTGTCGAAGGAGACGATCGCCGAGTACCTGCGCTCCAACATCACCCTGCTGCGCTGGATGATCAGCGAGGGCTACGGCGATGCCCGCAGCCTTGAACGCCGGGCCCGCAAGATGGAAGAGTGGCTGGACAATCCGGAACTGCTCGAAGCCGACGCCGATGCCGAGTACAAGGCGGTCATCGAAATCGATCTCGCCGAGGTCACCGAGCCGGTGGTCTGCGCACCGAATGATCCGGACGACGCCCGCCTGCTGTCGGAAGTCGCCGGCGACAAGGTCGACGAGGTCTTCATCGGCTCGTGCATGACCAACATCGGTCACTTCCGCGCCGCCGGCCGGCTTCTGGACCAGTTCAAGGGCGTCATCCCGACGCGCCTGTGGGTTGTGCCGCCTACGCGCATGGACGAGCACACGCTGATGGAGGAAGGTTTCTACAACATCTATGGCCGTGTCGGCGCCCGCACCGAGATGCCCGGCTGCTCACTGTGCATGGGCAACCAGGCACGGGTCGCCGCCGGCGCCACGGTGTTGTCGACGTCGACCCGTAACTTCCCGAACCGACTCGGTGACGGTGCCAACGTCTACCTCACGTCGGCCGAACTCGCCGCGGTCGGTGCGATTCTCGGCCGCGTGCCCACGGTCGAGGAGTACATGGAGTACGCCGGCCGGATCAACTCGATGGCGGCAGAGATCTACCGCTACATGAACTTCGACCAGATCAAGGAGTTCCAGAAAGGCGCCGAGGAGGGACAGCGAATCGCCGCGACGCAGATCGTCGACGCGGCCTGACCCCGCATGCACAGTCCGGCTCGTCGCTCAGACGAGCCGGACGACGGACTGCGCGAGAATCAGCACGCCCATCGCGATCAGGAAATAGCCGAACACGACCCGAAGACGATCCTGGTCGAGGCGCAGTGCCAGGCGTTTGCCGTAAAAGGAGCCGGCGATACCGAGACCGGCGACCAGCGCGATGATGCCGTAATCGAGCTGCAGCCCCTGCAGGTCGAGCACCTGCTGGTACTTGACGAAGCCCGTCAGTGATTTCAGCGCGATGATCACCAGGCTGGTGCCAACGGCGCGCTGCATCGGCAGCCCGCCGAGCAGGACCAGCGCCGGCACCACCAGGAACCCACCACCGACGCCGACGAAGCCGGTCAGTACACCGACCAGCAAGCCGTCGACGACGATCTTGGCCGGCGCCCGCGGCGCGCTGCCGCGGTCCAGTTTAAGCGGCCGGATCATCAGCAGCGACGCGAGCAGCATCACCAGCGCGAACACGGCCATCTGCACCGCACCGGAGGCGAACTGGGACAGGTAAGCTCCGCCGTAGGTCCCGGCCATGCCCGGCAAACCGAACCAGAGCACGCTGCGCCAGTCGACGAGTCGGTCCCGCAGGTAGTGCAGCGCAGCGAACGCGGAAATCAGCGCCACGATCGCGAGGGACCCGGCGATCGCGACCTTTTCGGGCTGTCCGAGCAGGTACACCAGCACCGGAACCGTGAGGATCGACCCGCCGGAACCGAGCAGCCCGAGGCTGACACCGATCGCGACGGCGCCGGGCCAGGCGAGCAGAAAGATCGGCATCCTCAGGCGCTCCGCACCGGTATCCGAAAGTAGTGCATTCCGTTCGGATCAGGCGGCGGCAGGCGGCCGCCACGCATGTTGAACTGCACCGACGGCAGCAACAGCCGAGGGGCCGCCAGCTCTGCATCCCGGGCGCTGCGCAGCGCGACGAATTCCTCCTCCGATACGCCCTTGCCGACGTGGCGATTGTCCCGACGCTGCTCCGCCACCGTGCAGCGAAACGCGAACTCCCCGCGCTCCTCGCTGCCGTAATCGTGGCACATGTACAGGGTGGTCTCGTCCGGCAGCGCCAGGATGCGCTGCAGCGACCGATACAGGGTCCGCGCGTCACCGCCGGGGAAATCGGTACGGGCCGTGCCGAAGTCCGGCATGAAGATCGTATCGCCCACGAACGCCGCGCCGTCGGTCCGGTAGGTGACACAGGCCGGTGTGTGTCCGGGAGTCGCCAGCACCTCGAACCCGATGGTGCCGACCTCGAAGCGGTCGCCGTCGGCAAACAGGCGGTCGAACTGGCTGCCGTCGCGAGCGAAGTCCTGCTCTGCGCCGAACAGGTCGCCGAACACGTCCTGGACGGCCGTGACCCGTTCGCCGATGGCCAGCTGGCCGCCCAGTCTGTCGCGCAGGTAACTGCCCGCCGAAAGATGGTCCGCGTGGACGTGGGTCTCGAGAATCCACTGGACCTGGAGATCGTGGCGCCGGATGTATTCGATGACGCCATCAGCGCTGCCGGTGCTGACGGTGCTGCTCGCCGGGTCGTAGTCGAGAACCGGGTCGATTACCGCGCAGGCGGGGCCGCCGGGTTCGCGCACGACATAGGTCCAGCTGAACGTGTCGGGGTCGAAGAATTCCTGTATATCCGGGCGCATGGCGGACCTTGGCTGTGACTGCATGGCCCGGATTATATATGCTTTTTACGTATATCGATATACTTTTTGGCTATACTTGGCCGGGCGCTCGGGCTCCAGGGGGCCGCCAGCGATTGGCCGCGTCCGCCGCCCGACGCAAGGCCGCCAGATCGCCCTCGCCACCGTAGGCCAGTGCCGAATAACTGCGGGCGACCTCATCGGCGACTCCGGC
>CAZOUC010000227.1:0-5066 GCA_964582825.1 uncultured Enterobacteriaceae bacterium
CACCAGCGGTCTCCGGGCTTGAGTACGGGAAAGCCGAATTCCGGCCGCGGCGTGCTCAGGTCGTTGCCGCGACTGCGCGTGAAGCGCAGGAACTCCTCGGTCATCGCGGCGCAGACCACGTGCCGGCCGCGATCGCGGTCATCGGTCCGGCAGTAGCCGTCCCGGAAAAAACCGGTCATCGGGTCGAAGCAGCAGGCCTGCAGTGCGGTGCCCAGCACGTTGCGGCGTTCGCTCATGGTGCGTCTCCGTGGCGGCGGCGTTACCGGGTGTACGCCGCCGGGCGCCGCGCGGAGCAGCCGGCTCAGCCGCCGCTGAATCGCCGGCCGGCGTAGCGCGCCAGGCGTTCGACGCCGGTGGCGATACCCTGCAGGGCATGTACCGTCGTATCGAGCAGCATCCATCCCGCGAGCTTGAGCCGGTCGGCTGCGCCGAGACGGGCGAAACCGTCGATTCGCCGGCGCTGTTCACGGAACTGCGGATTGCCATCGACGTAGCGGCTGACCCGTCGCGAGGCCTTGCAGCCGAGGTAGATCGCCACCGCCAGGAACAGGATTCCCGGAATCACCGGAACCAGCAGGCCGATGATGCCGAGCAGAACGCAGATCAGTCCCAGCGTCAGGTAGGCAAGTTTGCGGGCCACAGTCATGTCGGCGTAGTCCTCCGGAGTCAGCGGGTACGGTCGACCTTGCCTTGCAGCAATGGTGCCAGCCGCAGCGTACCGGCCCGGCTGCAGGCATCTTGCCCTAGAGCGTTGAAAGCAAAAGGAAAATTCCCGTGGGGGCGATTCCGCCGGGGGACCCCGTGAGACTGCGCTGACCGGGGTTGGCGGAAAAAACCAGATCCTGGCTTTCTCCGCCAGTCAGTCGGGTGCCAAGGTGTTCAGCGGTTGTCGCCGTCGATGATGCCGCCGATGCGGCCGAGGACCGAGCCTTCGCCCTGGCGTTCGCCGCCGAGCTTCGGCGCGTGCGCGATGATGCGGTCGGCCATGCGCGAGAACGGCAGGCTCTGCAGGTACACCTTGCCGTAGCCGCGCAGGGTGGCGAGGAACAGGCCTTCGCCCCCGAAGAACATCGATTTCAGTCCCTTGACGCGCTCGATGTCGTAGTCGATGCCCTCGGTGAAGCCGACGATGCAGCCGGTGTCCACCTTCACGGTCTCACCGCGCAGTTCGCGCTCGATGACCGTGCCGCCGGCATGCACGAAGGCCATGCCGTCGCCGCTCAGGCGCTGCAGGATGAAGCCCTCCCCGCCGAAGAAGCCGGCGCCGAGCCGGCGGTTGAAGGCGATGGAAATCTGCGTGCCGAGGGCGGCACACAGGAAGCTGTCCTTCTGGCAGATCACGTCCTTGCCGAGGGCGCCCATGTCCAGCGGGATGATCTTGCCGGGGTAGGGTGCCGAGAAGGCGACGCGCCTGCGTCCGTCGGCGCGGTTGGTGAAGTGCGTCATGAAGATCGATTCTTTGGTCAGCACCCGCTTGCCGATGTCGAGCAGCTTGCTGAGAAAGCCCGCGTCCGGATTCGAGCCGTCACCCATCCGGGTTTCGAAGTCGATGCCGTCGTCCATGTAGCCCATCGCGCCGGCCTCGGCGACGACGGTCTCGGCCGGGTCCAGCACCACCTCGACGATCTGCATGTCGTCGCCGATCAGCTGGTAATCGATCTCGTGGCACTTCATCGCGGGCTCCGGGGCTCTTCTGGCGGCGCGCGTAGCATACCTAGCCGCTGCGCGCCCAGTCGAGCAGGGACAGCACGTAGTCGCGGCCGTCGTCTACCGGGTAGTCACGCGGCACGTGGATGAAGGCCGAGCGCAGGCCGTGGCGCCGCGCGTACTCGTCCACGATCCACATCGAGAAGTTGCAGACATAGCTGCCGGCGTCGTAGGTGCGGGTGCTGCGAGGGCAGCGCGGCGGCAGCAGGGAAAGAAAGCGCTTTTCCGGGCCCTGCGGCTGGATGTGCCGCACGGCCTGCCCCGGCTGGGCGCGCGCGTTGCGCGCGCAGCGCTCGACGCGCAGTTTGCGCGCCCGCGGATGCATGCCCAGGCCGATGACGATACCGGGCCGGTGCGTGCGCAGCAGGCGCCGGAACATGGTGGCGTCGAAGCGGACCGGCAGGACTGCCGCGTGCAGCGAGCGGTGTCGCGGCAGGGCGCGCACGATGTCCGCGGTGACGTTGCGCGTGTGCTGGAGAAACGGTTCGAAGCCGTAGACCAGGCTGTTCATGCCGTAGACTCACGAAAACGCAGGCCCAGCGGCGTGGCGTCGGGATCGCGCGGAATGCGCCGGCCGATCGTGCGTACGACGTCGAACAGGAACGGCAGGTGGTGGCCGAGGAAGGGCAAACCGGAATTCAGCAGGGCCACCGAGAGTTCCCGTTCCGGATCGGCCCAGGCCAGCTTGTTGATCAGGCCGATGTGGCCGAAGGCCTGGCGGCTGTGCGGGCCCCAGACGCCGAACGGTTCGTCGCCCAGCATCATGCCGGCGCTGTAGCGCAGCGGAATCAGCAGGGTCTGGTCGAGGGTCCGCACACCGACTTCCTGCACCGCCCGTGCGACCGTCCGGGGGTCGCAGATGCGGCCCTGCCGCCAGCGGCCGCCGTCGAGCATCATCTGGAAAAAGCGCGCGACCTCCTCCGCCGTGCCGATCAGGTTGCCTGAGGGGATCGGTGACTGGTGAAAACGGGGGTCGTTGCAGATGTCCGCAAGTTCCTCGACGTCGCCGGTGCCCAGAGCGCGCTTGATCACCATACGCAGCAACGGGTCCGGCCGCGGTCCGGTCGCGTAACTCGGCGGCAGCAGCGGCAGCCATTCCCGGGTGGCGCCGTAGCGGAAATAACGCATGCCCATGGGCTTGCGGATGCGCCGCTCGATGTAGGCGTTCAGGCTTTCGCCGGTGACGAGGCGGGTGATGCGCTCGAGCACCAGGCCGCCGGTGATCGCATGGTACGAGAGCCTCGAGCCGTCGGCGACGATCGGCTTGGCGTCGCAGAGCAGGTCCCAGGCGGCGTCGGCGTCGACGAGGACGTCCAGTGAGGAACCGGCCGGTAACCCGGGAATTCCGCCGCGGTGCGAGAGGATCTGGTGAATGGTGATGTTGCCCTTGCCGTGGCGAGCGAACTCCGGCGCGTAGAACGCCACCGGGTCGACCACGTTGATCAACCCGTCCTCGGCGAGCATGTGCATCAGCAAGGCGGTGATCCCCTTTGACGCGGAAAACAGGCAGAACGGCGTGTCCGGGCGGAGCAGGACCTTCGGTGTCCCGGTGGGATCGTCGGGGCCGTTGCCGCTGGCGTGGCCGATGGCCCGGGACAGCACGACCTTGCCGCGGTAGCGGACGCACAGGGCGATGCCCGGGTGGTGACCGCAGCGGTACAGGCGGCGCACGCGCTGCCAGATCGCCTCGACATCGGCCGCGGACAGGTCCACCGAAGCCGGCTCGACTTCCCGGCGCCGGTCGATCGTGGTCACCGCGTCGAGATCGCGGGGCACGTCGGCCAGATGCAGCAGATGGCGGCGCAGGAGTTTCATCGCGGTTGCCGGCGGGGTGATCGGATCAGTCGGCGTAGCCCGGCAGTTGCCGGTCCAGGCGCCGCAGCAGGCCCGGCCAGGCCAGACCGCCGAACTGGCCCCGGGTGACCGCCTGGGCCGCTTCCCGGTTCCCTGCCAGGACGTCCTCGTCGACCGGCACCAGGGCGCCGCCGGCCTGGGCGCGCACCTGGATCCGGCAGGCCGATTCGAAGGTGTAGTGCAGCAGGAAGGCGTCGGCGACCGAACCGGCCACGGTCAGCAGGCCGTGGTTGCGCAGCATCAGGAAGCTGTTGGCGCCCAGGTGCTCGACCAGGCGGGGCTTTTCGTCCTCGCGCAGCGCGATGCCCTCGTAGTCGTGGTAGCCGAGGCTCGACAGCACCAGCGTCGCCTGCTGGGAGATGGGCAGCAGGCCGTCGCGCTGCGCGGCGACCGCGACGCCATCCACCGAGTGCGTATGAAGTACGCAGTGGGCGTCGGCACGCGCGGCATGGATGGCGCCGTGGATGGTGAAGCCGGCCGCATTGACCGGGTACGGTGAGTCGATGACCTTGTTGCCGTCGAGGTCGATCTTGACCAGCGACGACGCGGTGATTTCCTCGAACATCAGGCCGTAGGGATTGATCAGAAAATGTGGCTCGGGACCCGGCACCTTCGCCGTCAGGTGCGTGAAGACCAGGTCGTCCCAGCCGAACAGGGCCACCAGGCGATAGGCCGCGGCCAGGTCGACGCGTGTCTGCCACTCTTCGGTCGACACCTGCCGCCGCAGCGTGTCCGTATCGATCGCTTCCATACCGTGTTGCCGTCGTCCGTTGCCGTCGTCGGCAGGTTAGCCCGCGTCGGCGGCGGGCAGCAAGCGGCCGACGACCCGGTTCGGCGAGGTGAACACGCGTTCGGCCATCGCCTGGATCGCTGCCGCGTCCAGTTGCTCGGTGCGCTGCGCGTAGCCCTCGACGGACTCGATCGGGTCCTGCCCGGTGCGCAGCAGGTAAGCCAGCAGCGACAGCCAGAAGGCGTTGGTTTCCAGACCGTCGCTGCGCTGGCGCAGCTGCTGCGCCTTGAGTTGCGCGAGCAGGTCCTTGTCGATGCCGTCGCGACGCAGTTCATCGATGACGCGGTACACGTCCTGCTCGAGTTCCTCGCGCCGCGCCGGGTCGCACTGAAAGCGGATCGTCAGCGTGTAGTAGTCCTCGACCCGCCAGAGCACGTCGCTGGACACGTTGACGCCGTACACGCCGCCTTTTTCCTCCCGGAGCACTTCGAACAGGCGGTTTTCGAGCGCCCGGGCCATTGCCGAGAAGGTCATTCGCTGCTGGAAGGACACATCGGGAAACCGGCCGTGCCACATCAGGCGCACGTCGGCGCGCTGTTCGCGTGCGGCCGCCACCTCGATGAGGTGCTCGCCGGGGGCAAAGCGATAGCCGCGGTCACGCCAGTGCTCCTGGCCTCCGGCCGTCGGCAGCGAGGCGATCCAGGTGCTGACGAGGCTCTGGAAGTCGGCCGGCAGGTTGCCGACGAACACGAACTGCATGTCGCCGAGATCGCCG
>CAZOUC010000228.1:0-5061 GCA_964582825.1 uncultured Enterobacteriaceae bacterium
GGTAGTCGGCGCCGCCCGCCTTCGGCGCGTGCAGAATCTCGTGATAGGCGATGACGCAGGGCGGATCCTCTCCGCCGGGTATGCACTGGCGGGCGACGGCGGAGCGGGCGCCATCGGCCCCGATGACCGCGCGAGCCGTTACGGTCACGACTTCCTGGCCGCGCCGCTTGTCGCGGAAGCGCAGGTCGACACGTCCGTCCGGGCGCTGCTCGAGCCCCTGGTAGTTGCCGATGCGCAACTCCGCGCCGGCGGCGACGGCACGCTCGCGCAGCCAGGGGTCGAAGGTCTCCCGATCGACCATGCCGACGTAGCCGCCGTCGATCGGCATGTCCACGCTGGTGTCGGACGGGGCGATCATGCGCGCGGAATTGATGCGCGCGACCAGCATGTGCTGGGGAATGTCGAAATCCTCGATCGCGCGCGGCGGAATCGCGCCGCCACAGGGCTTGATCCGGAAGGCGCGTTCGAGCAGCAGCACCCGGTGGCCGCCCTCGGCCAGTTCCTGTGCCGCGGTGGCTCCGGCCGGTCCGCCGCCCACCACGACGACGTCGTATTCCTGTGCTGTTTGCATCGTTGTCACCTGCTACCGGCCAGTTCGGCCAGTTCCGCATCACCAAACAGAATTGCCTGTCCCTGGGCCTCGCCGCTCTCGACGTGGCGCACGCTGGCGCCGATCGCCGCGGCGACCAGGAACAGGGCGGCCTCGACGCTGAACACCAGGCCATAAGCCAGCGCCGGGTTCTCGAACAGGGCGCGCGTCAGGTCGATGGCGACCGTACCGAGAAAGCCGCCGAGGCCCATGGCGATCGCCTGCGCGGCGCCCCACAGACCCATGCGCAGCCCCTCGCGTCGTTCTCCGCCCTGACCGGCCAGGGTCATCATCGTGCCGATCGCGCCGACCGCAAAGGCGCCGTTGGCGGCGCCAAGCGCGAATACCGTGAGGCCGAGTGGCCAGTCCGGGCCGCTCATGCCGCCGGCGGCGATCAGGAACAGGGCCAGAGCCGAGGCGACGCAGCCCCCTACGGCCCACTGGCGCAACAGGCGGCCCTTGTCGCGGTGCATCAGCGTGCCGGTGACGGCGACCACGATCATGCCGAGCAGGACGCCGCTGTGCTGCACGCCGGACAGCTTGGTCGACTCGCCCGGCGTCATCGCGAAGACGGTGCCGGCAAACGGTTCGAGAATCAGGTCCTGGGTGCTGTAGGCGAGCATGGACACGAACACGAATATCGTGAAGCGTCGCGCCTGCGGCTCGTGCCAGAGCTTTTGCAGCGCGTCGCGGAAGCTGCCCGGCGGCGGTGGTGCCTTGGTGTTGGCGGCACGCGTGGCCGCGTCTTCCAGACCGTGCAGGGACACCAGGGTCAGCAGCAGGGCCGCGCCGGATACGCTGCTGGTCACCACGACCAGGCGGGTCACGGAAAACGGATCCAGGAAGTGTCCGGCGATGCCCGCGGTGACGGCGAAGCCGGCGATCATCATCACCCAGACGATGGTCGCCGCAGCGGCACGGCGGTCCGGGTGGACCAGCTTGGCCAGCAGGGCCAGCAGCGAGGTGCCGCCGGCACCGGCGCCGACGCCGATCAGCACGAACGCAAATACGGCGGTGGCCGTGCCCAGGGTCGTATTGACGGACATCAGCGCCGTGCCGACCGAGGCCAGTGCGCCGCCGGTGGCCAGCACCGCGATACCGCCGACGATCCACGGCGTACGGCGTCCGCCGACGTCCGAGCCGTGACCGAACAGCGGACGGGACATCTGGATGAAGTGGTGCAGCGCGACCAGGAAGCCCGGCAGCATGGCCGGCAGGGCGTACTCGACCACCATCACGCGGTTCAGAGTCGAGGTGGTCAGCACGATGATCGCGCCGAGCGCGGTTTGCACCAGTCCCAGGCGAACGATGCCGCCCCAGCCCAGGCCCGGCAGGCTCATCCGAGTCCTCCGACGAGGTCGCGTACCGCGAACGCGCTGATCATCATGCCCGACACGTAGGCGGTCACGCCGGTGCCGTTGTACCAGGGCGCGAGGCCCGCCGGGTCACGCATCAGGCGTACCATGGCAAACACCTGGCCCACTGTGAGCAGGGCGACGAGGGCCGCGGACACCGCGGAACCCCAGTGCAGCAGCAGGCCGATGACGACGAGCTGCGGCAGGATCATCGTCACGCCGGCGACCTGGGCGGCGCGGCGCACGCCGAGCTGGGCGGGCAGCGAGCGCACGCCGACCTGCAGGTCACCGTGCACGGACTTGAAATCGTTGAGGGTCATGATGCCGTGCGCGCCGAGGCTGTAGAGCAGCGCGAGCAGCAGGATCGGTGCCGGGGGCAGGGCGCCGCCGAGCATCACCGCGGCGCCGGTCACCCAGGCCAGGCCCTCGTAGGAGAAGCCGACCGCGGCGTTGCCCCACCAGCCGTTGCTTTTCAGGCGCAGTGGCGGCGCCGAGTAGGCCCAGGCCAAGGCCAGGCCGACCACCGTGGCGATCGCCACCCAGGTGCCGAGGGCGAGGCCGAACAGCAGCGCCAGCAGCGACCAGGCGACCGCGAAGTACAGGCCCCAGCGGCCGGGTACGCGGCCAGACGGAATCGGACGCTGCGGTTCGTTGATGGCGTCGACGTCGCGGTCGAACCAGTCGTTGGCCACCTGGCTGGCTCCGCAGACGAGCGGTCGGCCGAGCACGATCCCGGCCAGCGCCGCGATGGGCCGGTCGGCCGGCGACACACCGGAAGAGACGACCCCGCAGCTGAACGCCCACATCGGCGGAAACCAGGTGATCGGCTTCAGCAGTTCGAGCAGCGCGCGCCCTTCCGGGCGCGGCGCCGGACTGACGGTCAGGCTGGAACGCTCCATGGCTTGTAAGCTATAGTTGCCACCTAAAGCTGTCAACTATTGCTTACACTCGATGTGCAGCTTTCTTGATCTGGGTCCGGGTTGTCGCCCGGCGCCTTCAGGCTTCCTCTGCGGCGCCGACACCACCGATGCCGTGCCGGCGCAACTTGGCGTACAGGCTCTGACGGCTGAGACCCAGCAGTTCGGCCGCGGAGGCGCGGTTGTCGTCGGTGAGTTCGAGCGCCGTTTCGATGCACAGGGCCTCGATGATGTCGGTGGATTCGCGTACCAGGTCCTTGAGCGGTACCCGGCCCACCTGCTGCGTCACCTGGTCGACCGAGCTCGGCAGGCGCGTGGTCATCGGGTGGTCCGCAGAGACACGGCGGGCGATATCGCGAACGAAGAAGGCGACCAGGGGCTCGTCGCGGCCGGGCACGCGCGCGGCGGATATTTCCACGTCGGTCACGGTGCCGTGTTCGCCGTGCAGGGTGGTCGCGAACAGTTTGACCGTGTCCCGCTGGCGCAGGTTGTTCAGCAGGACGTTCAGATCGACACCGGTGCGTCCGAGCCAGCGGTCGATGCTCTGATTGCGGGCCTGGTCCGCGTTGGCCAACTGGGCCAGGTCGACGAAGCTCTGGTTGACCGCCTGAATGCGGCCATCCGTGTCCGTCAGGGCAACCGCGTCCGGCGCGTGGCGCAGGATCGCGGCCCAGGTGGCGCCGCCGGCCTCGGCATCGGCGCCGGCGGTGGCGTCGGCAATGCGCACCAGGATGCGCGAGTCGCTGTCCTGGCGCAGCAGGTTGGTGGTGATCGTGAAGGTCTGCTTGCCGTCGGCGGAGCGCACGTCGTTGAGGCTGGCCTTGCCAAGGGCTCGCGTCTCGGCCAGCAGGCCTGTGACGGCGTTGCTGCCACGCCGGTCGAACCCGAGCGGGAAACTCTTGCCGATCACGGAACGCCCGCCGACACCGAGCAGCTTGCCGACCACGGCGTTGGCCTCGAGTATCCGCCCGCTGCTCTCGTCGAGTACCAGTACCGCGTCCGCGACCATCTGCAACAGCATGCGATAGCGGGTCTCGACCTGGCGCAGTCGCCAGTAATCCTTTTCCAGGGCCTGTTGGGCGTTGAGCAGTTGCTGACGCAGCTCGGCCATCGGCCGCAGGTCGCGGCCCATGGCGAGCAACTGGTCGGGCTCGATGCGCAGCGCGCTGTAGTGCACGGGCAACTGCGAGCCGTCCGGCAGGACATGGCTGAAATCGCCCTCGACGGTTTGGCCGTCGGCGCTGCGCAACGCGCCGAGCCACCGCTCGGCCTTGTCCCGGCTCTCGTCGCTGACGGTATCGATGAGGGTCACGCCGCGCCAGCCACCGGCCAGCTGTCGTGCCAGGTCCGGGTCGCGGATCGTCAGGTGCTTGATGCGGCCCTCGGAGTCGAGGTGCAGGACGATGTCCGTGGCGGCTTCGAGAAATCGCGTGGCCGTACCGGCGTCAAGTTCGACGAACACTTCGCGAGTCCTTGGTCTGCGAATTTAAGGAACGCCGCATCTCATATGGATCGACTCTCTAATAATAACTTGGACTAAGCGTCCGAGCTCGTAATTAAGGAGGGCTCCGAGTTCGAGAGTAAACCCGATTCAGATCAAATGTCAATCTAAATTGACCAAATTAGCTGTCAGGCGAAGTTGACATCCTCGGGGCGCAGGGATACATTCGCCAATAAGAAGCCTACATGGCCAGCCGCTGGAGACGGGTGAATGATGCAGGCCGACATGGCATCGAAGGCGAGTCCGTTGTATACGGCCGCCGAGCGCCGCCGCCGCGACGCGTCCCCCTGGACTGTCGTACAGGGCATTCTCGCGCCGCTGCAGTTCCTGGTTTTCCTGATCAGCCTGGTGCTGGTATGCCGCTACCTGTTCAGCGGCGAGGGCCTCGGCCTGGCCACCGCGTCGGTGATCTTCAAGACCCTGATCCTGTACCTGATCATGGTGACCGGCGCGATCTGGGAAAAGGACGTGTTCGGCCGCTACCTGTTCGCGCCCGCCTTCTTCTGGGAGGACGTGGTCAGCATGCTGGTAATGTTGCTGCACACGGCCTACCTCGCGGTCTGGCTGTTCTCGTGGCTCGAACCCCGCGGCCAGATGCTGCTGGCCCTGGCGGCCTACGCGAGCTACGTCGTCAATGCCGCACAGTTCCTGCTCAAGCTGCGCGCGGCACGGCTCGAATCATCGCCAAGGCCTGCTGCC
>CAZOUC010000229.1:0-940 GCA_964582825.1 uncultured Enterobacteriaceae bacterium
CGGGCACGAAATCGTGGCTCAGCAGCAGCTGCGCGGCATCAGCGGTCGGCGACTGCAGCTGGCCGATGGCCAGCACGTAGTTGCTGGCCCCGGCGAACGGTGTGACCTCGACGTAATACGATCCCGGCGTGTCGACGACGATCCGTTCGCTCTGGTTGCTCGGGTTGACCGAGCCCTCGACCAGCTGCCGGTTGGCGTCATACAGGTAGAGGTCGACGTCCGACCCGGCGTCGGCAACGGCCAGCAGAATCGTTTCCTTGCCGGTCAGGGTGATGGCGTAGAAGTCCCCGGGATCGCCGGACGCCTGCAGCGCGCCGCTGTCACCGGTACCGGGCTGGTTGACGAATCCGCCCAGGGTCACCGGGTTTCCCAGGGCTTGAGCGCTGTCGAAGCCGTTGTTGCTGCCCATGGGTGCCAGCGGATCGTTGACGTCGGCGTCGATGGCGCTGCTGGCCAGGATTCGCGCCGAGCCGCTGAGCCGGAACGCCGGATCGACGGTGATGCTGCCGTCGATGCTGTCGGTCTCGCCGCCGTCGTCGCGGACCGTCAGGCGCGGCGTGAACGTGCCGACGGACTGGTAGGTGTGCGTGACCGTCTCGCCGCTGCCGCTGTCGCCGTCGCCGAAGTCCCAGGCGTATTCGCCGATCACGCCGTCGGGGTCGGTCGAACCGCTGGCGTCGAAGGTCACGGTCAGGGGGGCGAGGCCGGAATCGACGTCGACCGAGAACGTCGCCGTCGGCGGCTCGTTGGGCGTCACGCTGACCGATACAACGGTGCTGGCCTGGGCGCCGCGATTGTCGCGTACGGTCAGGCGTGGCAGGTAGTCGCCCGGTGTCGTGTAGGTGTGCGTAACGGTGGCCCCGCTACCGGCGTTGCCGTCGCCGAAGTCCCAGCTGTAGCTGCTGATGCTGCCGTCCGGATCGCGTGAGCCACTGGCGTC
>CAZOUC010000229.1:950-5057 GCA_964582825.1 uncultured Enterobacteriaceae bacterium
GGCGTCGAAGCTGACGGCGAGCGGTGCCCGGCCCGAGCTCACGTCGACCGTGAACGCCGCCGTCGGTGTCACGTTGGGCGGTGTCGACGGGGCTGAGCTGCCGCCGCCGCCGCAGGCAACGAGCGTCAGCGCAAGCCAGATCGCGATCGGCCGCAGTACGGAGCGGCGCGCCTTGCTGCGGTGTACGGGCGTCATGAAGCAGTCAACATCAGTACAGCTCGTCTGTGTTACGAGTCGCGCTTTCTTATAGACCAGATCAAACCCCTATAATCCCACGATTGTCACGTTTTGCGGAGTCCGATGGTGGAGCAGCGGTACGATCTCGTCATATTCGGGGCCACCGGCTACACGGGCCAGCTCGTCGCCGAGTACCTGTCCACTGCAATGCCGGCGAACGGCCAGTGGGCGCTTGCCGGTCGCGACGGCGACCGTCTGCGCGCCCTGGCAGAGCGCCTCGCCGGATCCGGCGTCGCGCCGGCGGTCGAGCTGGCCGACGTCTCGGAGCCGGCGTCGCTCGACGCGCTGGCGGCGCGCACTCGCGTGCTGTTGACCACGGTCGGGCCGTTTGCCCGCTACGGTGAGACGGTCGTGCGTGCCTGCCTCGCCGGGGGCTGCGACTATGCCGACATCACCGGCGAGCCGGAATTCGTCAACCGTATGCGCAGCCGGTATGGTCGCCGTGCCCGGGAGCTGGGCCTGCGCCTGCTGCATTGCTGCGGATTCGACTCGATTCCCGCCGACCTCGGCACCTGGTACACCGTGCAAGCCCTGGTCGACGGCTTGACTGACGAGGAGGCCGCGGACGAGGAAATCCGCGTCGAGGCCTTCGTGCGCTTCGACGGTCGCATCTCCGGCGGTACCTGGAATTCGGCGGTCAACGCGCTCGGCCGCCTCGGTCGCCTGCGTCCGGCGGCGGGTCCCGCCGACGAGCGGCGCTGGATCCGACCGTTGCGACCGGCGCTGCGCCACCTCGACTCGCTGGACGCCTGGGCCTGTCCACTGCCGACCATCGACAGCCAGATCGTGCTCGATTCGGCGCGCGCGCTGCCGTACTACGGTTTGAGTTTCGAGTACGGCCACTACGCCCAGGTGCGGCATTTGCCGCGCCTGATCGGTGGCGCCGCGGCGCTGACCGGGATCGTCGCGGTGGCCCAGTTCGAGGCCGGACGGCGCTGGCTGGGTTCACTCAAGCCGCCTGGCGCGGGCCCGAGCGCCGAAGAGCGCGCCCGCGGTCGCTTTTCGGTACGGCTGCACGGTCGGTCGACCCGGCGACGGGTCCGCGTGCAGGTGGCCGGCGGCGATCCCGGGTACGGCGAGACCGCCAAGATGCTGTCGGAAACCGGACTTTGCCTGGCCTTCGAACGTGAGCACCTGGGCCCGGATACCGGATTCGTGACGCCTGCGGCGGCGATGGGCATGCCCTTGAAGGAGCGCCTCGCCGCCGCAGGCATCGAGTTCAGCGTGCTGGAATCCCGCGAGCTCAGCGCGTGACCCGGGCGGTCGCCGGCATGTGCGCGAGCAGGGCCTCGATCCGGTCGAGGGCCTCGGCCAGGACCTCTTCGGGCTGGCACAGGGTCACTCTCACGTAGTCTACCGCGCTCGGACCGAAGGCGCTGCCGGGCACCACGGTGACGAGGGCGCGATCGAGCAGCCGTCGCGCGAGCTCGTCACCGTCCAGGCCGAGGCCGGCGACGTTCACCATCACGAACATGCCGGCATCGGGGCTTTGGCAGCGCAGTCCCGGCATGGCGTTGATGCGCTCGACGACGTAGTCGCGTCGGCCGCGGTACTCCTGGCGCATGCGCTCGACGTGGCCCATGTCGGTGCGCAGGGCGTACGCGGACGCGTCCTGGATGAACTGGCAACTGCCGAACATCGTGGCACCGGCAAAACGCGCCAGGTGCGGAACCAGTTCACGCGGCGCCACCGCCCAGCCGACCCGCCAGCCGCTCATCGCGTGCGACTTGGACAGACCGTCCACCATGATCGTGTTGTCGAGCGAGTCGGCCGAGGCGCGCAGGGACACGTGATCCTGCTTGTAGGTGATCGCCGAGTATACCTCGTCACAGACCAGCCAGACGTTGCGCTCGCGGCAGGCGGTCGCCAGCTCCGCGAGCTGATCCCGGTCTATGATGTTGCCGCCCGGGTTGCCCGGGGTGTTTACCAGCAGCACCCGCGTCGCCGCGCTCAGCGAGTCGATCACCGTCGCCGTGTCGAGCGCGAAGTTGTCTTCGCAGCGCAGCGGCACGCGCCGGATATTCAGGCCAAGTGCCTGCAGGATGCCCCAGTAGCCGACGTACATCGGCTCCGGTATCACGATCTCGTCGCCGGGATTCACCGTGCAGGCCAGCACCGCGTAGATCGCGTTGGTGGCGCCGGGGAAGACGACCACCTCGTCGGGGTCGCAGGGGTGGTGCGAGGTGGCGGTTTCGAGGTCGGCGATCGCGCGCCGCAGGCCAAGTTCGCCCTGCGCCGGTGAGTAGTGCGTGCGATCGCGTTTCATCGCCGCCAGCGCCTCGTAGAAGATCGGTTCCGGCGTCACGAAATCGGGGTCGCCGACGCTGAGCAGGATGACGTCCTCGCCGGCCTCCTGGCGGGCCAGCCCCTCGTCGTGGGTGGCCCAGCCGCTGCCGTGTCCGCCGGCGAGGCGCAGGGCGGCGTGGCTGATCGACATATGTTCCATTGCGTACGTCCGTGTCCGATTCCGGGGACGCGGATTATACGTGCTGGTATCGATGGATCAGCGACGCGGTGCTGCGTATAGTGACGCCCGGTCTATTGGCGAGCCAGCGGGGCGGTCGAAGATGAGTGAGTTCGATGCGGCCGGCAAGCCGCTGGGTGCAGGTGGTGCCCTGCGGCGCTGGTTCTGGTTTCAACTGAAACTGACCGCCGATGCGCTGCGGGACTTCGTGCTCAGTCCCGTATCGACGATCTGCATCCTCGCCGACCTGGTGCTCCGCAACGACGAGGACCGTTCCCTGTTTCGTCGCCTGATGGTCGTAGGGCAGCGCACGGACCGGTTTATCAACCTGTTCGACCACGATGGCTCCGGTAATGCCATTCTGAGCGGCGTCATCGCGGATGCCGAGCGCACGCTGAGGAGACGCCACGAGACCGCGATACGGGCGGCGTCGGGGCCGCTTGAGTCGGTTGCCGGACAAGACATGAAACGCTACTGAAGAGGAGACGGACGTGACACTGCTGCTGGCCGGACTGATCGTATTCCTGGGTTGCCACTCGATCTCGATATTCGCCAATTCCTGGCGGGACGCCACCGCGCAGCGCCTCGGGCCGAACCTGTGGCGCATCCTGTACTCGCTGGTGTCGCTGGCCGGTTTCCTGATGATCATCTACGGCTACGGCCAGGCGCGGATGACGCCGACCGTGCTGTACATGCCGCCGGACTGGACGCGCCACATCTCGTACACGCTGATGCTGCCGGTGTTCCCGTTGCTGCTGGCGGCGTACCTGCCCGGTCGGATCCGCAGCACGCTCAAGCATCCGATGCTGACCGCGGTCAAGCTCTGGGCCCTGTCGCACCTGCTCGTCAACGGCACGCTGGCAGACGTGCTGCTGTTTGGCTCGTTCCTCGTCTGGGCCGGTGTCGACCGGGCATCCCTGAAGCGTCGTACGCCGCGTGAAATCCAGACCCTGCCGGCGACGCCCGCCAATGACGTGATCGCCGTCGTCGCCGGTCTGGCGCTGTTCGCCTTGTTCCTGTTCTACGCCCACGGCTGGCTGTTCGGTGTCTACCTGGTCACCTGAGCTCCGATTCAGTCCGCGTCGAACAGCGGCAGCAGCGCGTCGTACAGGCCGTCGTTGCGCCGCTGACGGGACAGGTCCTGCAGCGCGCGGTTGAGGCGTTTCCGGGCCTGTGGCTCGAGTTCTTCCAGGGCCTGGGCCAGCGGGCCGGTGTCCTGCTGCTGCGCGTCGAGGCGCAGGGCGTCGCGACGCGCGTGGCTGCGCCGACGCAGCAAGGCCTGCAGGTACAGCAGGCGCCCGAGCACGACATAGGGAAAGTTGGCGCTGCGGATCGGACCCTGGCGCGCCTCGTACAGGCCCGATGGCAGCAGCTTCAACTGCCAGCGCTGCAGCCGGTCGGCCCCG
>CAZOUC010000230.1:0-5043 GCA_964582825.1 uncultured Enterobacteriaceae bacterium
CGTCAACGGTCGCCGGGTCCAGCGGAATGTCGTTGTTGACCAGGTCGCCGCTGTCGGCCGCCAGGGTGAAGGCCAGGTAGTAGGTGCCGGACGAGATGCCCTGCAGGTCGTTGAGGCCCGGCGGCAGCGGCTGCGGCGCCGTGGCGGGCGGGATCAGCTGCGACGCGAAGCGATAGCCGCCCCCGGCCGGGACCTGCACGTCGATCAGGTAATCGGCAGGCGGTGCCGTGAGCCAGGAGTAGCGGCCGTCCGGTCCGGTGACGACACGGTAGCCGAGCAGATCCTCGTCGTCGACGACACCGTTGCCGTTGACATCCTGGAAGATCGATACGGTGGCGCCCTCCACCGGCTCGCCGCTGACCGCGTCGTAGACGACACCGGCCGGGTCGATCAGGCTGAAGTCCGCGTCCGAGCCGCCCGCCGGCGGCGTCGTCACCGCCTGCGCCAGCGGCGCCGTGCCATCCGCAGGACGCGCGACGACGCGATACGCGCTGGAACAGGCGAGGTCGAAGCGGTACTGACCGACGTCGTCGGTCGTGCCGGTCTGCAGCGGCGCCGCGCCCACCTCTCGCAGCGGGTCGACGTCGGCGGGGTACACCTCGACGAGCGTGCCGGCGAGCAACTGGTCGCCGGCGTCGAAAACGCCGCTGAGGTCGACGTCGCGGAACACGGTGCCGGACACCGTGCAGACGCTGCTGGTGTTGACGTCTTCGTCCTCGTCGTTGCCGGGGTCGACGTCGGTGTTGGTCGTGGCGATGCGCACGCGGGCGTTCAGCGGCCCGGTCCGGTCGGCAGCGACGCGCGCCTCGGCGACGTAGGTCACCACGGCACCGACCGGGAAACGGCCGAAGCTCTGCGCCGGCGTGCCGCTGCCGCTGGCCTGCGGGCAGATCACGCCGCCGCTGCCACTGCAGGTCCAGGAGACGATCTCGAGCCCGTCGAACCCGCCGCTCGGAGCGATCGTCGCATCGGTGGCCGTAGCCGGGCCGTTGTTGGTCGCGGTGATCGTGTAGGTCAGGGTGCCGCCCGGTACGTACTGACCCACGCCGTCGTCGATGACGATGGCCAGGTCCACCTCGAGGTCGCCGGGTCGGTCGACGTCTTCGTCGCGGTTGTTGCTCAGGTCGTCTTCCGGTGACGGGCTGGACACCCGGGCTTCGACCCGCAGCAGGTCGACGAATTCGTCGGCGACCACGGCGTCGACGAGGAACTCGAGCTCTTCTCCGGCGGCGAAGGACCCGATCAACTGGTCGATCGCACCGCTGCCGCTGTCGGCAGGGCAGTCGGTGTCGCTGTCGCCCCGGCAGGTCCAGGAAAGGAACTCCAGCCCGGCCGGTGGCGTCACCTGGACACGCACGTCGCTGGCGTCCAGCTCGCCGTCGTTGAACACCCGGATCCGGTACCTCAGCGTATCGCCGGCACGGTATTCGCTGACGCCGTCGTCGATTTCGATACCGAGATCGATCGCGTCGATGCCGGCCTGGCCGTCGGTATCCGAGTCGACGTTGTTGAACGGCACCAGGTCACTGTCGCTGGTGCTGACCCGGGCATTGGCCACCAGCGCGCCGCTGCGCTGCGCGTCGATGTCGACCACGACCGTGTACGTCGCCGTCGCGCCACTCGGGAACGCCGTGAAACTCTCGTCGAGCGCGCCGCTGCCGGCGCTGGCGGGACAATTCGCGCCGCCGGCGGCCGAGCAGCTCCAGGAGCGGATCGTCGTGTCCGGCGGCAGCGTCACTTCGAGGCGTGCGTCCGCTGCGTCAGACAACCCGAGGTTGCTGATCACTACCGTGTAGGTCGTAGAACCGCCAGGCAGGTAACTGGCGACCCCGTCGTCGATGCTCACGGCGAGATCGACGGCACGGTCCTCGGCGTCCACGTCGCTGGCGACGTCGTTGGCCGGGTCGACGTCGCCGCTGGTCGTGACCCGCGCGGTCGCAGTCAGTTCGCCGCTGCGCCCGCCGGGAATCGCGACGTCGACCGTGTACTCGATGCGACCGCCGGCCGGTACCAGCGGAAAGGTCTGGTCGAGCGGCCCGCTGCCTGCGCCGTTCGGGCAGGCGAAGGCACCCTGCGCCAGGCAGGTCCAGGCACCGATAGTGGTGCCGGACGGTGCCGGGAAACGCACGCGGCTGTTGACGGCATCGCTTGGCCCCCGGTTGACGACGACGATCGTGTAGCGGTTATCGCTGCCGGGAACGTACTGCTCGCGGCCATCGTCGATTTCTATCGCCAGATCGAACACCTGGTCCGCGGTGTTGGTGTCGCTGTCCTGGTTGTTGTTGGGCGCCGGGTCCGGTGTCGATGCGCTCGTCGCCTGCGCGGTATTGGTCAGGGTGCCGGAGAAGGATGGCGGGACGCTCAGGGTCAGCTGGTAGCGCAGGCTCGCACCGGCCGGCAAGGTGGCGGCCGTCTCGTCCAGGTCGCCGGCACCGGAGGCGGCGGGACAGACCGCGCCGCCGCTGGCCGCGCAGGTCCAGTCGCCGATGGCGGTGCCCGCCGGCGCCGGGTCCAGGATGGTCACGCCAGTCGCATCGCTCGGTCCGTCGTTACGCACGTCGATCGTGTAGGTGACGTTGCTGCCGGGGGTGTAGCTGGATCGGCCGTCGGTCTTCTCGACGACGAGATCCGCCTCGGGCAGCGCCGTCGCGTTGGTGTCGGTGGCGGTGTCGTTCGCCGGGTCGATGTCGTTGTCGGTCGTGGCCACGTTGATGCCGGCGACCAGCGGTCCGCTCAAGTCGCTGGCGATCGTCGTCGAGGCCACGTAGGTGACGGTGGCACCGACCGGCCAGGTACCGAAGTTCTGGTTCGGCGTGCCGCTGCCGCTGGCCAGCGGGCAGCTCACGCCGCCACTGCTCGTGCAGGTCCAGCTGTCGACGGTGATGGCCGGGTTCGGCACCACCGAAACGGTGGCGTTGCTGGCGTCGGACGGCCCGTTGTTGGTCACCGTCACGGTGTAGGTCAGATTGCCGCCCGGCACGTAACCGGTCACGCCGTCGTCGATGGTAATGGCCAGGTCGACGTCGGCGGCGCCGGCCGTGTCCGTGTCGGTATCCTGGTTGTTGGACAGGTCCGGCTCGGCGTCGGTGGTCGACACCGCGGCCGTCGCGTCGAGATCGCCACTGCGGCCGCTGTCGATCGTCACCTCGACCTGGTAGGTGACCGTGTCGCCGGCCTGGAAGCCGCCGAATGCCTCGTCGATCGGTCCACTGCCGCTGGCGGCCGGACAGCTGGTGCCCGCCCCGCCGCTGCAGGTCCAGTTGCCGACCGTGGTACCGACTGGCTGCGCGAACTGCACCCGGGCATCGCTCGCGTCCAGCAGCCCCTCGTTCCGGATATCGATCGTGTAGGTGAGCGTCCCACCCGGGGTGTAGCTGGCGACACCGTCGTCGATATCGATCGCGAGATCGACGCTGGCGTCCAGCGTGTCGGTGTCACTGTCGCTGTCGTTGGCGGGGTCGATGTCGTTGTCGCCGGTGCTGACCGTGGCGTCCGCCACGAGGTTCCCGGTGCGACCGCCGGCGATGTCGAGCTGGATCGTGTATACGGCCTGGCCGCCAGCGGGAAACGCGCCGAAGCTTTCGCTGATATCGCCGCTGCCCGAGTTCGACGGACAGCTCACCCCCCCACCGGCCGCGCAGTTCCAGCTGCTGATCACCGTGTCGGCCGGCGCGCTGAACGTCACCAGCGCATCGGCGGCATCGGACGGACCCAGGTTGTCGACGGTCAGCGTGTAGGTCGTGCTGCTGCCGGGTACATAGCTGCCCACACCGTCGTCCAGATCGACGGCGAAGTCGACCTGCCGGTCGACGGTGTCGGTATCGGTGTCGCTGTTGTTGCCCAGGACCGTGTCCCCGCTGGCGCTGACCGACGCGATCGCGGAGAGGTCGCCGCTGCGACCGGCGGGCACCGCCACATCGACCGTGAAGGTCGCCGAGGCGCCAGCCGGTATGAACCCGAAAGTCTCGTCGATCGGTCCGCTGCCGCTGGTGCTCGGACATACGAATGCGCCACTGGCCAGGCAGGTCCAGGCACCGACCGTGGTGCCCGTCGGCGCGGGCACCGTGACCCGACTCGCGCCCGCATTGGAAGGACCGTCGTTGCTGACGACAACGGTGTAGGTGACAGTACTGCCGGGAACGTAGATGGCGTTGCCGTCATCGATGTCGATGCGCAGGTCGAACTCGGCGGCGCCGGTATTGGTGTCGGACGCCGTGTTGCTGCTGCCGTCGGGGTCCGCGGTGCTGCTGCCGACAGCGGCGACGTTGACGAGATCGCCAGTGAATCCGGACGGCACGTCCAGCGACAGGACGTACAGCAGCGTACCGCCCGCCGGCAGCGAGGGGACACTCTCCCCCAGGTTGCCGCTGCCGCTGGCGTTGGGGCATGTGTCCCCGCCGCCGGCGCTGCAGTTCCAGGCGCTGAACGACGTGCCGGCCGGGGCCACGTCACTGATCGTGACGTTGACCGCGTCGCTCGGTCCGTCGTTGCGTACCTGCACCGTGTAGGTCACCGTCGTGCCCGGCGTGTAGGTCGTCGAGCCGTCGGTCTTGGTCACCACCAGGTCCGCCGACGCGCTGGTACTGTTGGTATCGCTGTCGCTGTTGTTGCCCGGCACCGGGTCCGCGGTTGCGGCGCCCACGCTGGCAGTATTGGTCAGATCGCCGCTGTAGCCGCCGGGCACGGCAACGGTGACCACGTAGCTGAGGCCGCCGCCGGCCGGCAGCACGGGCGCCGTCTCGTCGAGGTCACCGCTGCCCGACCCCGACGGACAGACCGCGCCTGCCGACCCGCTGCAGGTCCAGCCGGTGATGCTGGTGCCGGCCGGAGCCGCGTCCTGGACCCGTGCGTCGACGGCGTCGCTCGGGCCCGCGTTGCTGACCGTGATCGTGTAGTCGATCGGCGTGCCGGGTGTGAAGCTCGTCGCGCCGTCGGTCTTGCTCAATACCAGATCGGCCTGCGGAGCCGGGGTGTTGGTATCGGTGGCGGTGTCGTTGCCAGGATTGCCGTCGCTAGAACTCGTGCTGACCGTTGCAGTGTTGA
>CAZOUC010000231.1:0-5041 GCA_964582825.1 uncultured Enterobacteriaceae bacterium
ATCGCGCCGATCGTGATGTCGTTGAACCACAGGGTCGCGGCGGCGGCGGCGACCAGGGCCCAGAGCATGCCGTTGGCGGCGGCCACCGCCACTTCGCGATTGACCAGCCAGCCGGCGTTGGCGCGGCCGATCTGGCCGAGCGCCATGCCGCGCACCACGACCGTGAGGGTCTGGCTGCCGGCCACGCCGCCCATGCTGGCGACGATCGGCATCAGCACCGCCAGCGCGACCACCTTTTCTATGGTGCCCTGGAACATGTTGATCACCCCGGAGGCGATGAAGGCGGTGGCCAGGTTGGCGCCGAGCCAGATGGCGCGTCGCCGGGCGGCCTTCCACAGTGGCGCGAAGGTGTCTTCTTCCTCGCTCAGACCGACGTTGCCCATCAGCGAGTGGTCGAGGTCCTCGCGAATCACGTCGACGACGTCGTCGATGGTGATGCGGCCGATGAGCTTGCCGGCCTCGTCGACCACCGGCGCCGAGATCCAGTCGTTGCGCTCGAACAGGCGGGCGACCTCGTCGTCGGGCATCGTCGCGGGAATCGCCTCGAGGTCCGTCTGCATGATGTCGCGCACCCGCGTCGACGGGTCGCTGACCAGCAGTCGTCCGAGCGGCAGCACGCCGACCAGGTAGTCATCGGAGTTGACGACGAAAATGCTGTCGGTCGCCGGTGGCAGTTCGCTGTGACGGCGCAGGTAGCGCAGGACGACGTCGAGGCTGTGGCGCGGCAGCACGGTGATCGTGTCCGTGTTCATCAGGCCGCCGGCGGTTTCCTCGTCGTAGTGCAGCACCTGCTCGACGCGGTGACGGTCCTGCGCGTCCATCGACGCCAGTACTTCCTGGAGCATCTGGCCGGGCAGCTGCTGCAGGATGTCGGCGACGTCGTCGAGCTCGAGGTCCTCGGTGATCGCGACGACCTCGTCCGCGTCCATGCGGCCGAGAATCTCGCCCTGCACTTCCTCGCCGAGCTCCTGGAGGATCTCGCCCTCGTCCTCGAGGTCGGTCAGCTGCCACAGGACCTGGCGGGCCCGCGGCGGCAGCGACTCGATGATGTGGGCGATCTCGGCGGGGCTCAGGTTGCTGAGGCGCTGGCGGACACGGTCCAGCGTGCCCTCGTCGACGGCCTGCAGCAGTTCGGCGATGTACTCCTGGAGGTCGCGCTGTGTGGTCTGGCTGCTCAAGATCGGGGCAACCTATTCGTCTTCGTCAAAGCGACGAGCGACCAGGTCGGCCAGTGCCCGGGCGGCGGCTCCCTCGTCGCGGCCGTCCACTTCCAGGCGCAGCGTCGTGCCTTTGCCCGCGGCCAGCATCATGACGCTCATGATGCTCTTGCCGTCGACGAGCCGGTCCTCCCGGCCGACGCGGATGTCACTGGCGAACGCCGAGGCGGTACTGACGAACTTGGCCGCCGCCCGCGCGTGCAGGCCGAGCTTGTTGATGATTTCGAGTTCGGTGCGGACCATCAGCCGCCCGGCGCCCGCGGCGCTTCCAGTTCCCGGTGCCGCAGTTGCACCACCGGGAAGCGGTCGCGGAAATGCGCGTAGAGGCGCTCGCTGACGAACACCGAGCGGTGCTGGCCGCCGGTGCAGCCGACCGCCACCGTGATGTAGCTGCGGTTGGTGCCGGCAAAGCGGGGCAGCCAGCGCTCGAGGTAGGCGCGCAGGTCGTCGAGCATCGCGACGACCTCGGCCTCGCCGTCGAGGTACTCGATCACGCCGCGGTCGCGGCCCGTCTGTTCGCGCAGTGCTTCGACCCAGTGCGGGTTGGGCAGGCAGCGTACGTCGAACACGATGTCCGCCTGCGGCGGCAGGCCGTGCCGGTACGCGAAGGACTCGATGGTCAGTGCCATGCCCTCGCTGTCGTTGACGATGCTGCGGTTGATCCGGTCGCGCAGCTCGTGCACCGTCAGCTGGCTGGTGTCGACGTTGAGCGAGGCGCTGTCGGCGATGTTCTGCAGCAGGCGTCGTTCCTCGGCCAGGGCCTCGGGCAGGGAGCGCAGGTCGTGCGTCAGCGGGTGACGTCGGCGCGTCTCGCTGAAGCGGCGCAGCAGGATGTCGTCCGCCGCATCCAGGTAGACGACGCGTGCGACGACCGTCTCGGGCAGACGCGCGAGAATGTTGGCGAAGTCCTTCAGGTCGGACGAGAGATTGCGGGCGTCGATGCCGGTGGCGATGCGTCGCAGGGACTGCTCGCCACTGGCGATGGCCTGCGCGACGAGCTGCGGGAGCAGGCCGGCCGGCAGGTTGTCGATGCAGTAGTAGCCGGCATCCTCGAGGACGTGCAGCGCGGTGCTCTTGCCCGAGCCCGAGCGGCCGCTGATGATGACGAGCTGTGGGTCCTCGCCCATCGCGGCGTTCCTTCAGGCGGCGCCGAGTGCGGCGTCGAACATCTGCTCGGCAGACCCGGCTTCGCGCAGGCGGTCCCGGTACGCGCGGTCGCCGAGTCGTTCGGCGATTGCCGCGAGCGCGTTGAGATGCTCCTGGGTCGCTTCCTCGGGGACCACCAGCACGAACAGCAGGTCTACCGGATCACCATCCACGGCATCGAAGTCGACCGACTCGTGCAGGCGGAACAGCGCACCGACCGGTGCCGTGCAGCTGTCGATGCGGCAATGCGGAATCGCGACGCCGAAGCCGAGACCCGTCGTGCCGAGCCGCTCGCGCGTCGTCAGACTGGTGAACAGGTCGTCGGCGCCGAGTTCCGGTACAGCCTCGTGCAGCAGTTGCGCGATGGTTTCGAGCAGGCGCTTCTTGCTGCCTGCCTCGACGCCGGTGAAGGTGCGCTGCGGGGTCAGCAGGTCCGCCAGTTCCATACCGCCGGCTCCTTACGCTCAGCGGCCGGCGACGCCGTGATTGCGGTCCTTGCGCTTGCCCTTGTGCTTGCGCAGCTGGGTGTCGAGCTTGTCGATCAGCGCATCGATCGCCGCGTACATGTCGTCCGACTCGGCGGCGGCGAACAGCTCGGCGCCGGACAGACGGATGGTGGCTTCGACCTTCTGGCGCAGCTTCTCGACGTTCATGACCACTTCGGCGTGGGTGATGTCGGAGGAATGCCGTTGCAGGCGGTCCAGTTTGCCGGTCACGTAGTCCTTCAACGGGGCGGTGACGTCGACATGGTGGCCGCTGACGTTGACTTGCATGATTGATCCTCCTTGTTTTTCGGCCGGTCCGCTCAGACCAGCTGCTTGCGTTCGTTGGACGGGGGTATCGACAGGGACTCGCGGTACTTGGCGATGGTGCGCCGCGCGACCTTGATGCCCTGATCGCCGAGCAGCGCGGCGATCTTGCTGTCGCTGAGCGGTTTCCGGGGGTTCTCGGCGGCAACCAGCTTCCTGATGATCGCGCGGATCGCCGTCGACGAGCATTCTCCGCCCGCGTCCGTGCTGACGTGGCTGGAGAAAAAGTACTTCAGTTCGAATATGCCTCGTGGCGTGTGCATGTATTTCTGGGTGGTCACCCGGGAAATCGTCGATTCGTGCATCTCGACGCTCTCGGCCACGTCGTGCAGGACCATCGGCCGCATCGCTTCCTCGCCGTATTCGAGGAATCCCTGCTGACGCTCGACGATGCAGCTGGCGACCTTCATCAGTGTCTCGTTGCGGCTCTGCAGGCTCTTCAGGAACCAGCGGGCCTCCTGCAGATTATCGCGCAGAAAGGTGTTGTCTGCCGAGTTGTCCGCGCGACGGACCAGCGAGGCGTAATGAGAATTGATGCGCACACGGGGTGCGATGTCCGGGTTGAGTTCGACCTGCCAGCGCCCCTTGACCTTGTGCACGAACACGTCCGGAACGACGTACTGCGGGTCTTCCTGGCAGACCAGGTCGCCGGGGCGCGGGTGCAGCTGCTGGATCAGCCGGATCGCCTCCTTGAGCTGGTTTTCGCTGAGCCGGGTCTTGCGCATCAGCTGGCTGAAGTCGCGGCTGCCGAGCAGCGCCAGGTACTGGTCGATGATCAGCCGCGCGTGGGCGCGGGCCGGCGTCTGCTCGCCGTACTGGCTGAGCTGGATCAGCAGGCACTCGCGCAGGTCGCAGCTGGCGACGCCGAGTGGATCGAAGTGCTGGATCCGGTGGCGCACCGCCTCGATCTCGTCCAGTTCGATGTCGAGCTCTTCGTCGAAACCGCCGTGGATGTCCTCCACGCTCAGGGACAGCATGCCGCTGTCGTCGACCGCGTCGATCAGGGCCGTCGCGATCAGGCGGTCCTTGTCGGACATCGGCGTGAGGTTCAGCTGCCAGCTCAGGTGGTCGCGCAGCGACTCGGTGGCGCTGTTGTAGGACTCGAAGTCGCGGTCCTCGCCGTCGCCGGTGTAGCTGCTCGGCGTCGACTCGTAGATGTCATCCCAGTGTGTGTCGACCGGCAGATCCGCAGGAATGTGTTCGGCCGACAGGTCGGTTTCGATCTCGCCGGAGCTGCCCGAGTCGTCGCGGGCCTCGGAACCGTTGCCGGTTCCGGCGCCAGACTCGGGTCCGCCGGACGGGTCCGACGCGCCGTCGCGCTCGTCCTCGCCGTCCTCGCTCAGCTCCAGCATCGGGTTGCTCTCCAGCGCCTGCTGGATCTCCTGCTGAAGTTCCAGCGTCGACAGTTGCAACAGGCGGATTGCCTGCTGCAGCTGCGGCGTCATGGTCAGATGCTGGCCCAGCTTGAGCTGGAGCGCTTGTTTCATTGCGAAGCGGGACCCCTGGCGGCCGGTTCACCGGCCCGGCATGCCTGCAGTGTATGCCAGCGCGTCCTCGACAAGCAATGCTTGGGCCAATTTTGGAACCTCGCCTTGGACGGATCGCTCAAGGGCTGGCAAGTTCTTGTTTTAAATGACTAAAGGTGGAACTGCTCGCCGAGGTAGATTTCCCGCACCTTGCTGTCGTCGAGCACCTCGGCCGGGGTGCCGTCGGCGATCACGTGGCCCTCGCCGACGATGTAGGCGCGCTCGCAGATGTCCAGGGTTTCGCGCACGTTGTGGTCGGTGATCAGGATGCCGATGCCGCGCTGCCGCAGGTGCCGAACGATGTGCTTGATCTCGACCACCGATATCGGGTCGACACCGGCAA
>CAZOUC010000232.1:0-5039 GCA_964582825.1 uncultured Enterobacteriaceae bacterium
GCCGCCGCGCCACATCGGCGCGTCGGCGCCGACGATGAGCAGGCGCCCGGGCAGGGTCGGGAACACCTCGACCAGCTGCGGCAGGTTCCAGTTCAGCATCGCGATCGTGTCGAGGCGCCGGAACCCGGTGCCCACCGGCGCGGCCACCACCACGCGGCGCTCGGCGATCTTCTGCCGGCGCACGCCGAGATCGCCGAGGATCGCCCAGCCCACCGGCCGGTCGAAGCGCCGCTCCGGGTTGGCGATGGCGCGCGGCTTGTCGTCGATGCTGCCGTAGGGTGTTTCGGCCGACCAGTCCTCGGGCAGCGTGAAGCTCAGCGAGGCGCGCGACACGGCGCCTTTCAGGGTGCGCGTCGCCGCCGGCGGGAACAGGTCGTCGAGGCGAACGATGGCCCAGTCGTCGGCCATGTACGCGTCGTAGCCCTCGCCGCGCCGGTCCGGAATCGTCACCTCGTACTCGAGTGCCCCGCAGCGCTGCGGCGGCGGCCGCCAGGTCCAGCCGTCCGCGTTTTCCTTGACTTCTCCGCAGGCGCGCAGCAGGCGGTGCCGTTGTGGATCGATGAATACCTGCACCTCGCGCAGCAGCGAACGCTCCTGCGTCACCACGATGCTCGCGCGCGCAACCGGGTCACCGGCCGAGAATTCGGCCATGTAGAGCAGGCTGTACTCACGGTCCTCGGCCGCGGCCGCGGCGCCTGCCAGGGCCAGCATCAGCACGCCTGCGGCCAGCCGGGCGAAGCCTGGCACACAAGGTCTCGTCATCCACGGCTCCTCGAGTCCACGTCTGGGTGCATTATCCACGATCGCGGTCGCGGTGCAGGCACGGCGCGGTAGAATCCGGATCATGCACGACGACCCGATCCTCGCCCCGCTCAACCCCGCGCAGCGCGAAGCCGTCACCGCCGACGAGCCGCACCTGCTGGTGTTGGCCGGGGCCGGCAGCGGCAAGACGCGGGTGCTGGTGCACCGCATCGCCTGGCTGATCCACGAGCACGGCCTGTCGCCGCAGAGCGTGCTGGCGGTGACCTTCACCAACAAGGCGGGGCGCGAGATGCGCGGGCGTATCGAGGAGCTGCTGGCGCTGCCGACGCGCAGCATGTGGGTCGGCACCTTTCACGGGCTCGCCAACCGCCTGCTGAAGAGCCACTGGGAGGAAGCGGGGCTGCCGCAGAACTTCCAGATTCTCGATTCCGACGACCAGCAGCGCCTGGTCAAGCGCATCATCCGCGATCTCAACCTGGACGATTCGCGCTGGCCGGCGCGGCAGGCGCAGGCTTTCATCAACGGCCACAAGGACGAGGGCAAGCGCGCGCGGCACCTGCCCGAGCACGGCGACATCTTCCACACCACGATGCTCGACATCTACCGCCGCTACGAGGACCAGTGCGAGCGTTCCGGTGTCGTCGACTTCGCCGAACTGCTGCTGCGCTCGCACGAGCTGTGGCTCGAGCAGCCGACCCTGCTCGACCACTACCAGAAGCGCTTCCGGCACATCCTGGTCGACGAGTTCCAGGACACCAACACGATCCAGTACGCCTGGCTGCGGGTGCTCGCGGGCGAGTCCTGCGCGGTGACCGCGGTCGGCGACGACGACCAGAGCATCTACGGCTGGCGCGGCGCGCGCATCGAGAACATCCACCGCTACACGCAGGACTTCGCCGGCACCCGCACCGTGCGCCTCGAGCAGAACTACCGCTCGACCCCGGTGATCCTGCAGGCCGCCAACGCGGTGATCTCGCACAACGCCGATCGCCTCGGCAAGGAGCTGTGGACCGACCGGGAGGAAGGCGAGCCGGTGCTGCTGTACAGCGCCTACAACGAGCAGGACGAGGCGCGCTTCATCGTCGACCGCATCGAGGACTGGCAGCGCCAGGGCCGGCGCCGCGACGACTGCGCGGTGCTGTACCGCTCCAACGCGCAGTCGCGGGTGCTCGAAGAGGCGCTGCTGCGCGCCGGGGTGCCGTACCGCGTGTACGGCGGCCACCGCTTCTACGAGCGCATGGAGATCCGCAACGCCCTGGCCTACCTGCGCCTGGTGAGCAATCCCGAGGATGACGCGGCCTTCGAACGGGTCGTCAACACGCCGACCCGCGGCGTCGGCAGCCGCACCCTGGAGGTGCTGCGCGAGCAGGCGCAGGCGACGGGCCAGTCACTGTGGCGCACGACCCTCGACGCGCTGCCCAGCCTGCCCGGTCGCGCGCGCACGGCGCTCGCCGGCTTCGTGGACCTGGTCGTCGACCTCAAGGAAGCGGCGACCGGCAGCGAACTGCCGGACCTGGTCGAGACCGTCTACGAGCGCAGCGGGCTGGTCGAGTACCACCGCCGCGAGAAGGGCGAAGCGGGCCAGACGCGGGTCGAGAACCTCGAGGAACTGGTCAACGCCTGCCGGGTGTTCGTGCCCGAGGACCCGGACGCGCCGGCGCTGAACCAGTTTCTCGACAGCGCCTCCCTCGACGCCGGCGAGGGCCAGGCCGACGAGTACGAGGACAGCGTGCAGATGATGACCCTGCACTCGGCCAAGGGCCTGGAGTTTCCGCTGGTGTTCATCGCCGGCATGGAAGAGCAGCTGTTCCCGCACGTGATGTCGCTCGAGGAGCCGGGCCGCCTCGAGGAAGAGCGGCGCCTGGCCTACGTCGGCATCACCCGGGCGATGGAGCAGCTGGTGATCACCCACGCCGAGACGCGGCGCCTGCACGGCAGCGACAGCTACAATCCGCTGTCGCGTTTCGTGCGCGAGATCCCTGGCGAACTGATTCGCGAACTGCGTCCGCGCCTGCAGGTGAGCCGCCCGATCAGCACGATGCAGCGCCCGTCACGGCCGCGCAGCACCGGGCTGCGCGAGACCTCCGCCGGTGGCCTGAGTCTCGGCCAGCGCGTGCAGCACGCGGTGTTCGGCGAGGGCGTGGTGCTCGACTTCGAGGGCAGTGGAGCGCAGGCGCGGGTGCAAGTAAACTTCGACGGCCAGGGCTCGAAGTGGCTGGTGCTGTCCTACGCCAAGCTGCAGCCCCTCTGATAACAAGCCAACGGTACTCGCCATGTCCCGCATCGTCTCCGTGTCCGTCACGCTGTTTCTGTCGTTGCTGCTGACCGCCTGCGGCTCGTCGACCGACTCCGGCGCCGCTGGCGGCAGCGCCGCCGCGCCGCAGCAGACCTTCAAGTGGAAAATGGTCACCAGCTGGCCGAAGAACTACCCGGGCCTGGGCATGGCGCCCGAGCACTTCGCCGAGCAGGTCGAGCGCATGAGCGGCGGGCGCCTGACGGTGCGCGTCTACGGCGGCGGCGAGCTGGTCGGCCCCTTCGAGGTGTTCGACGCCGTGTCGCTCGGCACCGCCGAGCTCGGCCACACGGCCGCCTACTACTGGCGCGGCAAGTCGGCGGCGACGCCGTTCTTCACCTCGGTGCCGTTCGGCCTCAACGCCCAGGAAATGAACGCCTGGCTGCGCTACGGCGGCGGTATGGAGCTGTACCGCGAGCTGTATGCACGCTTTGGCCTGGTGCCGCTCGCCGCCGGCAATACCGGCGTGCAGATGGCGGGTTGGTTCAATCGCGAAATCAACTCTCTCGAGGATCTGAAGGGCCTGAAGATGCGCATTCCCGGTCTCGGTGGCGAGGTGCTCAACCGCGCCGGCGGCACGGCGGTGAGCATGCCCGGCTCGGAGATCTACACCTCGATGGACCGCGGCGTGATCGACGCCACCGAGTGGGTCGGACCCTACAACGACAAGGCCTTCGGCCTGCACGAGGTCGCGCAGTACTACTACTACCCCGGCTGGCATGAACCCGGCCCGACCCTCGAAGTGATGGTCAACAAGGAAGCCTTCGAGAGTCTGCCGCCGGACCTGCAGGCAATCGTCGAGACCGCGGCCGAGGCGGCCAACCAGAAGATGCTCGACGAGTACACGGCCCACAACAACGCCGCCCTGAAGCAGCTCGTCGAGGAGCACGGCGTCGAGCTGCGGCGCCTGCCCGACGACGTCCTGGCGGCGCTGTACCGCTACTCGGAGGAGGTGCTGCAGGAGCTGGCCGAAAGCGACGAGTTCGCGCGGCGCGCCTACGAGTCGATGACCGCCTTCCGCGCCGAGGCGATGGCCTACCACCGCATCTCCGAGCAGGCCTACTACGAAGTGCGCCAGCGGGTGATCAACGGCGAGTGACGGCAGCGCCGCCTGACGGCGGCGTTGAAAGGATGAATCCTTTCCTACAGGGGCGCGGCAGTCGCGCGCCGGATGAATTCATCGCATCGGCGGGTGTTTCCGGGTTCCCGCCTGCATTCCCAGGCAGGCGAACCCACGCTGCGTCATTCCCGCGCAGGCGGGAATCCAGAGTCGGAGGCCGCGTCGCCCGGAGTATGCCTCCCGGCGCCGCCTATTCGGGCAGCGGGCGCGTGCGACCCTGGTCGTCGATGGCGACGAACACGAACACGCCCTCGGTGACCTTGCGGTTGCCCTCTTCACTCTCGGTGCCCATGTGGGCCCAGACCTCGATTTCGACCTGGACGGAGCTGCGCCCGGTCTTGATCACGCGCGTGTAGCAGCTGACCACGGCGCCGACTTTGACCGGCACCATGAAGCTCATGCGGTCGATCGCCACGGTGGCGACCCGGCCGCGCGCGACGGCGCCGGCGGCGATGCCGCCCGCGAGGTCCATCTGCGAGACCAGCCAGCCGCCGAAAATGTCGCCGTTGGCGTTGGTGTCCTTGGGCATCGCGATCGTCTGCAGGGCGAGTTCGCCCTGCGGCAGCGGCGTGGTTTCGTCGGTGTCGCTCATCGGGTCCTCATGGTTTCAGGGTGCTCGGCAACCAGGTGACGATCTGCGGCTGCAGCGCCAGCAGGCCGAGCAGGCTCAGCTGGATGATGATAAACGGAATGATGCCGCGGTAGATGTCGCCGGTGCGCACGCCGGCTGGCGCCACGCCGCGCAGGTAGAACAGCGCGAAGCCGAACGGCGGGGTCAGGAACGAGGTCTGCAGGTTGACGGCGATCATCACGCCGAGCCAGACCGGGTCGAGGCCCATCGCCAGCAGCACCGGTGCGACGATC
>CAZOUC010000233.1:0-5021 GCA_964582825.1 uncultured Enterobacteriaceae bacterium
TGCCGGCCTGCCGGCAGAGGACAGCCGCCATCACTCGGTGGGTATCGGCTCCTGCCTGATCAAGTGGGAAGGGCACACCGAGGCGACCAGCCACACGATCTTCGTGCCCGGCAACGGCCAACCGCCGTTCTCGGAGACGGCGCTGGACTTCGTCGACGAGGACAAGCGCCGACAATTGCTGGAGCGCATGTTCATCGGCGTGCAGATCGAGGTGCTCGAGCCGCCGGAGGAGGACCCGCACGGCTACGAGACCGCGCGCTCGCTGCTGGGATCGAACCTGATCTACGGCGGTTGGATGGCCTCCCGGGGGGCGGCGGTCTGGTCCGCCTTCCGGCTCGACTCGAAGGGCTTCGTACGCCTGGTGATCGTCGACTGCGGGCTCAGCGAGGCGCGCCTGTCGCGGCTGATCCAGCGCATGCTGGACCTCGAAACCTACCGCATGCTGGCCATGCTGGCGCTGCCCAAGGCGCGGCAGGTGATGGCGGCGCTGGCCGAGTTGGAGCGCGAGCTCGACGGGGTCATGGCCCGCCTCGCCGAGGGCTCCGGTGAACAGCAACAGGAAGCCCTGCTCGGCGAGATCACCCGGATCGCGGCCCGTGTCGAGCACCTGTCGACCGCGCACGCCTACCGATTTGCCGCGGCGCGCGCCTACGGCGGGCTTGTCGAGCGGCGCACTGCCGAAGTCGACGAGGACGTGCTCGGCAACCACCAGCGCTACACCAATTTCCTGATGAAGACCCTGGCGCCGGCCATGCGCACCTGCGAGGCCGCCGAGCGCCGTACCCAGGAGATGGCGCAGCGCGTCGAGCGCGCGGCCAACCTGCTCGACACGATGGTCGACATGGTGCAGAAGAAACAGAATCAGGAAATCCTGCAGTCGATGGCCGAGCGCACCAAGACGCAGCTGCGCCTGCAGCAGGCCGTCGAGGGCTTCTCGATCTTCGCGATCAGCTACTACGCGGTGGGGCTGCTCGCCTACGTGCTCAAGTCGCTGAACAAGTTCAGCAGTGCGCTTGACGCCTCGGTTCTGACCGGCATCGCAGCACCGCTGGTGTTCGCGGTGGTCTGGTTCTCGGTGCGCAACGTGAGACGCCGCCTGCAGGGCCACGGCGGCGACGATTGAGTCACCGCAACGCAACCGTAACCGTCGGAGAAGTTTCCATGCCCAGGACCGTGTTCATCACCGGGGCGTCCAGCGGCCTCGGCCGGCAGATGGCGATCGAGTTCGCGCGTCGCGGCTACCAGCTGGCGCTGGCGGCGCGTCGCGTCGAGACGCTCGAGGCGCTGCGCGACGAGCTCGAAGCAACGCATGGCTGCCGGGTTCATGTCGCCGCACTGGACGTCACTGACTTCGAATCTGTCGAGGCCTGCCTCGACGCCGCCGCGGAGCAGTTCGGCGACATCGACCGCGTCGTCGCCAACGCGGGCATCGGTCGGGTCGGCCGCATCGGCGAACTGCCGTTCGCGGAGCTCGAGGCGATGATCGATACCAACGTGCTGGGCCTGATGGCCACCGTCGATGCCGCGGTGCGTCGCTTCCGGCGCCAGGGTTTCGGCCACGTGGTCGGCATCAGCAGCGTTGCCGGGGTCCGTGGTCTGCCGAAAGCCGCCGGGTACAGCGCCAGCAAGGCGGCGGTCAATGCCTACCTCGGTGCGCTGGCAAGCGAACTGCGCGATACACCGATCCGCGTAACGACGTTATCGCCGGGTTACATCGACACGCCGATCAACCAGGGTGCGCCATCGAGGCCGTTCTGTATTCCGGTGGAGCAGGGCGGCCGCCTGCTCGTCGATTGTATCGAGCGGGAGGTCCGGCACGCCTACGTGCCCGCCTGGCCGTGGGCGCTGCTGGCGCCGCTGCTGGCACGCCTGCCCGGCGGGCTGCTGGCCCGGATGGCCTGAGTTCACCAGTGGCCGGTTCCGGGATCGCCCTTGAACGGGCCGACCACGTCGTCGGTGATCCAGCCCCCGTAAAAGCCGCCCACCTGGGCTCGCACCGCTTCGCCGTCTACCATGCAGCGCAAACGGGCCGGGTAAAAGGCGACCCAGCCGGTGATCGCGGCGAACCGCGCCGATGGATTCGGATAGGCCCAGGCGACCGCCTGCCCCGGTGCCTCGGGCAGTGCCCAGTAGCGGGCGCGTCCCTTCCATTCGCAGAACGAGGCGCCGTCGTGGGGCAGCAGTCGGGTCCAGTCGACGGCGTCGGGCGGCAGGTACCAGGTGGGCGGGCTGGCTGTTTCCAGCACGCGTCTGGCGGTATTGCTGCGTGCCAGCAGCGTGCCGCCGTGATACACCTCCACGCTGCGCGGATCGTCCACCACCACCGGTGGCCGGGGATAGTCCCAGACCGATTCCTGGCCCGGAGCGGGCTCGATGGCGAAGGGTGGTCGCTGCTGCCCGGTGTGCTGCCACATGTGCGTGCCCTCGTTGCTGCGCTGCGGGTATCGCGATGAGTGCCGGGACCGCGCCCGCCCGCTGCATTGCCGTACTGCTGGTGTACGTACTGTGGTCGGTTTCGGCCCTGTCAGCGCCTGCCGGGGAGGGCACGGACGCCGGGGATGGCCCCGCCGGCGGCTACCTGACCTTTTACCTCGACAACGACCTGTTCGGTGGCACCGACCGCAACTACACCAACGGCGTGCGCCTGTCCTGGGTGTCCGAGGGTCAGCCGCTGCTCGACGTGCCGCCGCTGCGGCAGCAGCTCGAGAAGCTCGCCGGCGCCGATGCCGATTACCGGCTGGTCCGTGCCGTTTCCGGCCTCGACGAGGCCAATGTCGCCAGCGGAACCGTGGAGCTGAACTACGGCCTGTCGCTGACCCAGCTCATGTTCACGCCTGCAGACCCGTTCAGCACCGTGCAGCCACCCGGCCAGCGGCGCTATGCCGGCTGGCTGGGCCTCGGTTTCTCGGTGCACGCCAAGGATCCCGGTGCATTGAATTCGGCCGAGTTGATTCTCGGCACGGTCGGGCCACGTTCGCTGGCTCGGGAAGCGCAGGACTTCGTGCACGACCTGCGCGGCATCTATCGCTTCGAAGCCTGGCACGAGCAGATTCCGAACGAGTGGACCGTGGACCTCGCGCTCGACCAGAAGCGCCGTCTGCGGCTCGTCGAGGCGACGGGCTCGGGGCTGATGGTCGACGGTTTCACCGAGTGGGGCGTGCGCCTGGGCAGCTTCCGGACGCAGGCAAGCGCGGGCGGATTCCTGCGCGTCGGCTTCAACCTGCCAGCGGACTTTTCCGACCCGCGCCTGTCGTCGACGGCCTATTCGCACCGTTTCTTCGCCGGTCCCGCAGGACCGAACGGGAAGCTGTCCGTGTACGCGCTGCTGGGCGCCGATGCCTACGCGGTGGCTTTCGACGCAAGCCTCGACGGGCCGCTGTTCGGCAATTTCGAAACCGGCAACGATCGCAGCCCGCTGTACGGTGACCTGTTTCTCGGCTTCGGCCTGCGCTGGCACGACGTCGAGTTCAGTTACGTGCACAGCTGGCGCAGTCGCAGCTTCGAGCAGGAGTCTGGCTACACCGATTTTGGTTCGGCCGCGCTGCGTTTGCGCCTGTAAGCCGAGCGCCCGGGCCTCAGCGCAGCAGCGACATGAACTCGGCGCGGGTGGCCTGGTTGTTGCGCATCTCGCCGAGCATGACCGACGAGGTCATTACCGAATTCTGCTTCTCGACGCCGCGCATCATCATGCACAAGTGCTTGGCCTCGATCACGACCCCGACGCCGCGGGCGCCGGTGACTTCCATGACGGCCCGGCCGATCTGCTGGCAGAGGTTCTCCTGGATCTGCAGTCGGCGCGCGAACATATCGGTGATGCGCGCGAACTTGGACAGGCCCAGCACCTTGCCGTCGGGCAGGTAGGCGATGTGGCACTTGCCGATGAACGGCAGCAGGTGATGTTCGCACATCGAGTACAGCTCGATGTCGCGCACGACGACCATCTCGTCGTTGTCGGACTCGAATACCGCGCCATTGACGATCTCGTCGAGATCCTGCCGGTAGCCGGCGGTCAGGAAGTCGAGCGCTTTGGCGGCACGCTTCGGTGTGTCGAGCAGGCCTTCACGGCTGCTGTCCTCGCCGATTTCGTCGATGATGTTCAGGTAAAGGCCAGTCAGTCCGGCGATGCGCCGCTCCTGCCCGTTGCTGAACCCATCGGCTTCGATGACTGCTGCGGTGGTTGCCGTCTGGCCGGGCGCCGGTGCTGCCATGATCCTGGACCCCTGGTGGTTGTAGTGCGCTGCGCAGCACCTACGCCGGTCGCTCCGCGGCAGATCACCGCGTCAGTACGGGATCGTCTCGCCCTGCCAGTCCAGGTAGCTGAGCTCTCCGTCGATCGGGCTGTCGTCCAGGATCGCCAGCAGGCGCTCGGCGACGAAGTCCGGTGAAAACAGCTTGCCCTGCGGCACCGAGGCCTGGAACGGTTGCGAGAGCGGTGTGTCCGTGGTACCGGGATGAAACGC
Organism: uncultured Enterobacteriaceae bacterium; assembly: GCA_964582825.1. Taxonomy (GTDB): domain Bacteria; phylum Pseudomonadota; class Gammaproteobacteria; order Pseudomonadales; family UBA5518; genus CAZOUC01. The sequence goes on from CAZOUC010000233.1 coordinate 4,461, forward strand.
GATCAGCTTGACGTTTCCGGCGCGACGCGCGTATTCGATCGCGGCACTCTTGAGCAGCATGTTCAGCGCCGACTTCGAGGCGCGGTACGCGTACCAGCCGCCGAGCCGGTTGTCGCCGATGCTGCCCACGCGGGCGCTGAACACCGCGACGCGGCACGGCGATTTTCCTTTCAGCGCCGGCAGCAGGGCCTTGAGCCACAACGCGGGCAGCACGGCGTTGGTTTCGATGACGCGAAGCAGGCGCGCTCGATCGATGTCTTCGATGCGTTTCTCGGGCTGCAGCCCGTCGTCGTGGAGGATGCCGTGGCAGATCAGCAGCCGGTCGATGCTGCCGCCGACACGGGCGGCGATGTGTTCGGCGCACTCGGCGATACTGTCGTCGCTGTAATCCGACTGCAGCCACTCCAGGCGCGCGTCGCGCAGCGATTCCGGACGCGCTGAGCGACTGACCGCCAGCAGGCGCTGGCCGGGCTGCGCCAGCAGGCGCGACAGAGTCGCCGAGGCAATGGCGCTGCCGGCGCCGATAATCACGCTGATGCCGGAGTCGGCGACCGGCTTGCT